>NZ_JARVSL010000050.1:0-23610 GCF_030209215.1 Pseudomonas sp. efr-133-TYG-23
GGGCAAGCCCCCTCGCACCTTTGATAGCCATTCCAGGCGATGTGGTTTCAGCTGATACGCCGAGGTGCCTGGGTGTGGGGCCGCTTCGCGGCCCAGCGCAGGGCAAGCCGGCTCACCACAGAATTATTTGTCAGCTTTTAGGATTTGCGTTGTGTGTCAGACCGCGCTCACGTTGACCCAGCGTTCCTCGCGGGCCGCCAGGCGAATCGCCGTCGCCAGCCGCTCCACAGCCCACGCCGCTTCAAAGTCAGTGCCGTCCGCGCCCTGGCCGGCCACCGCCATGATCAGTTCCTGCACTTCCAAGGTTTTCAATTCGTTGTAGCCCAGTTGATGTCCTGCCGCCGGGCTGAAGGCCGCGTAACCGGGCAGGGCGGGGCCGGCCAGCAGGCGCTGGAAACCGTCCTGGCCGACGCGGTACAGGCGCAGTTCATTCAAACGTTCCTGATCGAACGCCAATGTGCCCTGTGTGCCGCTGATCTCAAAACTCAGGTGGTTCTTATAACCTTGTTTGAGCCAACTGCTGCTCACTGTGCCGCGCGCGCCATTGGCGAAGCGCAACAGGGCATGCACCTGATCGTCCACCGCGATGGCCTTGCGTTCGGCGCTGCCGCTGACCGCAGGGCGTTGGCTGTGGACGGTCTGGGTGTCGGCGCACACGCTGACGACGTCGCCCACCAGATATCGCGCCATCGACAACAAGTGGCTGCCCAGGTCCGCCAGGGCGCCGCCGGCATGTTCGACTTCGCAGCGCCATGACCACGGCGACTGCGGGTCGGCCATAAAGTCTTCGCTGAATTCACCCTGGAAACTGATGATCTCGCCCAGCTCGCCGTTGGCAATCATCTGCCGCGCCAGGCCGATCATGGGGTTGTGCTGATAGTTGTAACCGACCCGCGTCACCACCCCGGCAGTGCTCGCCGCCCGGCGCATGGCGTCGGCCTGTTCAAGGCTGACGGCCAGAGGTTTTTCGCAGTACACCGCCTTACCGGCGGCAATCGCTGCCATGGCCATTGGGTAATGCAGGTGGTTGGGGGTGGTGATGGCCACCACGTCGACGGCGGGATCGTCGATCAGCGCCTGCCAATCGCCGTGGGCCTGGGCAAAACCCCAGGCGCGCGCGCAGCGCTGGGCGCGTTCGGTGTCGGCATCGGCCAGGGCGGCGAGCTTGAGGTGCACCGGCAATTCGAATACCGCCCGGGCGTTATTGAACGCCAGGGCGTGGGCACGGCCCATAAAGCCTGTGCCGATCAGGCCGATTCCGAGTTCGCGCATAGCCTTTGTTCCTTTGGATTCTTGTTGTGAGGAAGGCTATTAATGGAATAAAAATTCCCGAAATTCAATAGATGGAATAAAAATTCAGCATGCCCGCCACGATCAGCCTGACGAATGCGGCTATATTCACCGCATGGCCAAACGCCGCCAGTTAACAAAACATAACGTAGCACCGATTGTCAGACGATTCGAAAGCCCGATAGGATGGCGCCAGCTTCCTCCAGGCGCTCTAGATTGCAGGTTTCAGAGCCCGGGATGGCAAGACCTAACAATAATAAATGGGAGAAAGGTCTATGAGTGAGCCTGTCATGGGTAGGGTTGTCTGCCGCCCACGCGCCGCACGCAGAGTTGCGTTGCTGGCCACAGCGCTCTCGCTGTTTGGCGCCGTTGCATGGCCGACTGCGGTCCAGGCCGCCAGCGATACCCCCGCCGCCGCGGTGTTTGCGATTGAATCCCCCAAGGCCGCCAAAGGCCTGATGATCGACGTGGTCCACGCCGGCAAACGCCTGGTGGCGGTCGGTGATCGCGGGCATATCCTCTATTCCGATGACCAGGGCGCCACCTGGACCCAGGCCAAAGTCCCCACCCGGCAATTGCTCACCGCCGTGTTTTTCGTCGATGACAAACACGGCTGGGCCGTCGGCCACGATGCGCAGATCCTCGCCAGCAGTGACGGCGGCGCCACGTGGACCCAGCAGTATCAAGACCTCAAGCGCGAAGCGCCGTTGCTCGACGTTTGGTTCAAGGACGCTAGCCACGGCTTGGCCGTCGGCGCCTACGGTGCGTTGCTGGAAACCAACGACGGCGGCAACACCTGGGAAGATGTCAGCGACCGCCTCGACAACGAAGACCAGTTTCACCTCAACGCCATCGCCGCCATCAAGGACGCCGGGCTGTTTATCGTCGGCGAGCAGGGCAGCATGTTCCGTTCCAGCGACGACGGCCAGACCTGGGAAAAACTCGAAGGCCCCTACGAGGGTTCGCTATTTGGTGTGATCGGCACCGCCCAGCCGCAAACGCTGCTGGCCTATGGCTTGCGCGGCAATCTTTACCGCTCCACGGATTTCGGCAGCACCTGGGAACAGGTCGAACTCAAGGCCGCGCGCGGTGCCCTGGAGTTCGGTTTATCGGGCGCCACTTTGCTCGAAGATGGCTCGTTGGTGGTGGTGGGCAACGGTGGCAGCGTGGTGGTCAGCCACGACGACGGTCAGACCTTCAGCGTTTTCAACCGCCCGGACCGCATTTCCCTCTCGGCGGTGACCGCGGCCGGCAATGGCAACCTGATTCTGGCCGGGCAGGGCGGTGTGCGCGTCGCCCAGCCAACCGGCGCTGAACTCGAAAAACAATAAGAAGGCAGAGAAAGCATGAGCAGTCATCACAACGATAAAGCGACCTTTCTTGAGCGCCTGATTTTTAACAATCGCCCGGCGGTGATCGTGATCTGCCTGTTGGTGAGTGCGTTCCTGTTCTGGCAGGCGACGTTGATTCGCCCGTCCACCAGCTTCGAAAAAATGATCCCCCTCAAGCACCCCTTCATCGAAAAGATGATGGAGCACCGCAACGACCTGGCCAACCTGGGCAACACGGTGCGTATCTCGGTGGAAGCCAAAGACGGTGACATTTTCACTAAGGAGTACATGGAGACTCTGCGGCAGATCAACGACGAGGTTTTCTATATCTCCGGCGTCGACCGCTCGGGTCTCAAGTCGCTGTGGAGCCCCAGCGTACGCTGGACCGAAGTGACCGAAGAAGGCTTCGCCGGTGGTGAGGTGATCCCGCAGAGCTACAACGGCTCGCCGCAAAGCCTCGACCAACTGCGCAACAACGTGCTCAAGTCCGGACAAGTCGGGCGTCTGGTGTCCAACGATTTCAAATCGAGCATCGTCGATATCCCGTTGTTGGAGTCGTACCCGGACCCGCAGGACCAGGGCAAATTGCTCGCCCTGGACTACCGCAAGTTCTCCCACGAACTCGAAGACAAGATCCGCGACAAGTTCGAAGCGCAGAACCCTAACGTCAAGATCCATATCGTCGGCTTTGCCAAGAAGGTCGGCGACCTGATCGACGGCCTAGTGATGGTGGTGATGTTCTTCGGCGTCGCGTTCGTCATCACCCTGGTGCTATTGCTGTGGTTCACCAATTGCCTGCGCAGCACCATCGCGGTGTTGAGCACCACCCTGGTGGCGGTGATCTGGCAACTGGGGCTGATGCACTTTTTCGGCTTCGGGTTGGACCCGTATTCGATGCTGGTGCCGTTCCTGATCTTCGCTATCGGTATTTCCCACGGCGTGCAGAAGATCAACGGTATCGCCCTGCAATCCAGCGAGGCCGATAACGCGCTGACCGCGGCGCGCCGCACGTTCCGGCAGTTGTTCCTGCCGGGCATGATCGCGATCCTCGCCGACGCAGTGGGCTTCATCACCCTGCTGATCATCGACATCGGTGTGATCCGCGAACTGGCCATCGGCGCGTCCATCGGCGTGGCGGTGATCGTGTTCACCAACCTGATCCTGCTGCCGGTGGCGATCTCCTATGTCGGCATCAGCCGGCGCGCCATTGCCAAGAGCAAGAAAGACGCAAACCGCGAACATCCGTTCTGGCGCCTGCTGTCGAACTTTGCCAGCCCGAAAGTTGCACCGATCTCCATCGCCCTGGCGTTGGTCGCCTTCGGCGGCGGCCTCTGGTATAGCCAGAACCTCAAGATCGGCGACCTGGATCAAGGCGCGCCGGAGCTGCGCCCGGATTCGCGCTACAACAAAGACAACAACTTCATCATCAGCAACTACTCCACCAGCTCCGACGTGCTGGTGGTGATGGTCAAGACCAAGGCCGAAGGCTGTTCGCGTTATGAAGCCATGGCGCCTATCGACCAGTTGATGTGGAAGATGCAGAACACCGAGGGCGTGCAGTCGGCGATCTCGCTGGTGACCGTGTCCAAGCAGATGATCAAGGGCATGAACGAGGGCAACCTGAAATGGGAAACCCTGTCGCGCAACCCCGATGTGCTGAACAACTCCATCGCCCGCGCCGACGGCCTGTACAACAACAATTGCTCCCTGGCGCCGGTGCTGGTGTTCCTCAACGACCACAAGGCCGAGACCCTCGACCGCGCAGTGCATGCGGTGCAGGAATTCGCCAAGGAAAACAACAAGGACGGCCTGGAATTTATCCTGGCCGCCGGTAACGCGGGGATCGAGGCGGCGACCAACGAGGTGATCAAGGAGTCGGAGCTGACCATCCTGATCCTGGTGTACCTGTGCGTGGCCACCATGTGCATGATCACCTTCCGTTCCTGGGCCGCGACCCTGTGCATCGTGCTGCCGCTGGTGCTGACGTCGGTGTTGGGCAACGCGCTGATGGCGTTCATGGGCATCGGCGTCAAGGTGGCGACCTTGCCGGTGGTCGCCCTGGGCGTGGGGATCGGCGTGGACTACGGCATCTACATCTACAGCCGCCTGGAAAGCTTCCTGCGTGCGGGGTTGCCGTTGCAGGAAGCCTATTACCAGACCCTCAAATCCACCGGTAAAGCCGTGCTGTTCACTGGCTTGTGCCTGGCGATCGGTGTGTGCACCTGGATCTTCTCGGCCATCAAGTTCCAGGCCGACATGGGCCTGATGCTCACCTTTATGCTGCTGTGGAATATGTTCGGTGCGCTGTGGCTGCTGCCGGCCCTGGCACGCTTCCTGATCAAACCGGAGAAACTGGCCGGCCAGAAGGGCAACTCACTGTTCGCCCACTGACCGGTGCGCGGCCCGTGCTTCAGGCACGGGTCGCCGCGGGCGGTGCGATGGCCAGGAACAAGCGATCGAGCGGCGGGGTGATGCGCACATATAAGATGCTGCGCAGCGGCACCGCCCCTGGCTCGCTGTGTTCAAGCAAGCGCGCTTGCACCGGAGCCTTCAACAAGTCTTTTTGCGTGTACTTGCGCTGCTCGGGCAGTTTCAGGTGCGCACGGGTGTATTCGGCTGACGGTGCGGTGGCGCTGGCGTAGTGAAAGTGCGCGTACCACAACACTTGCGGCGGTTTCTGGGCCTTGTCGTACACCGCGTACTCCGTGAAAAAATCCCCGCTCAAGGTGGGCCGCTGCGGGTCGGCCAGGCTGGTCAAGTTGATATCGATCTGTTGGTGGCGCCATAGGTAATCGATGCCGTCCAGGCTCGGCCATTGTTTTTTATACGCCGCGCTGCAGCGTTGCTCCGCTGTACGGCGCATATCCCGTGCATGGTTGCGAAACTCCTCGGCCAGGTCTATGGCGCTGGTTTGGTTGGCATGCTCCCCAGCCAGCGCGTCGGCCACCCCATCGAGTTGGCGCGCCTGGGTGTCGAGCCAATGGTCCCAGTCCGCCGGGTCGATGGATTGTCGGGTGCGTGGGTCGTCGAGCTTGAGCTGCTGGGCCTCGATGGTGCGCTCAATCGCCGCGCGTTGACGGATCAGCCCACGGCCTTCTTCGCGCAGGGTGGCGAAGGACGGCTTGGGTGGGGTGATTACAGCCGGCGCCTCAGGGGGTTCAGGCACCTGGGCCCAGCCGTCGGGCGTGGCTTCGAAGGTGCTGATGGGGCTGCCGGTAAAGCTGTCGGTGATGGTCAGCTGTTCCTGCTGCCGAGTGCCGCGCGTCACCTCGCCGACCCGGTAGCGACGCTTGCGGGTTTTGAACACACGGCTTGTGGCGGGCTTGCTGCGCAGAGTTTTGGCCAGCGACACGCTCACGGCCAGCGCTTCCTGAGCGCGAACGACGTTTTCCAGCTCGGTCTGGGCCAGGGTCTGCGCGTGATCCAGACGCTGGACAAACCGCTCGACGATGCTGGCGTTCAAGCGCGCGGGGTTGATGGCCTTCAGCGCCTGCACGCCGTTGGCGTAGCTGCGGTAGCTGTCCAGCAGGCTTTCATACAGGTTGCGTTGATCGTCCAGGGCGAAGCCTTCGCTGCTGCGCACGCTGATGTGCGATTGCACGGCCTGGTGGATATCGAGGCGGTCCAGGCGCTCCACATACAGGGCCTCCTGGGGCGGCAAGTGTTCACCCGTATCGACGATGACCACGCTCGCCAGCGACGACAGCGCACGCAGGCGCATGTTCTCACCGAAGAAATTCTGCGGCTCAATGATTAGTGCCAGCAGCTTCTGACGGATTGCGCGCCCGGCGGCGGAGTCGTGCTCCAAACGTTCCAGGGTGTCCTCCAGCGCGGTGGCGGTGGCGGCCAGCTGATCGAGCGCATCGGCCATGTCGATGCTGCGGGCGACATGTTCGTTATAGGCGTTCAGGTTACCGAAGGCGCGCTCGACCACCATGCGCCGTTCGACCTGGGCCATGGGTTCGCCGCGGTCGGAAAACAGCAAGGCATTGGCCCAGTTGCGCTGGTAGTGATGCAGGGAAAACTGCTGGTTCCACAGGGTTTCGAGCACTTTGGCGCGGTCTTGCACATGCACGCCGGCACCGCCCACCTGTTCCAACTGTTGCCCGACGCTCACCAGTTCTTGGCGCAGACGGACGCTCTCGTCCAGTCGTTCGCTCAGGCGCTCCAGCAGAATCTCGAACTGCGCGCGCAGCGTGCTGTGGCGTTGCACCTCCAGCCCATGGCGTTGCCGCAGCGCGGGTTTTTGCTGCTCGCTGGCTTTGTCCAGCAGGTTCCAGGTCAGCTTCAGCACACGGCTCTGGTCGGCCAGGCGTTTGTCGGCGTCGGCCAGGCTGTCCAGCGCCTGCTCCAATGGGCGCATCAGCGGTGGGATATCGGCGCTCAAGGTTTGCAGGCGTTCCACCAGCGCCTCTTTGCGGCGTCGGCTTTCCTCGCGCAACGCCGCGATGCGCTTGGGCCCGCCCCCTTCGAGTTTGAGTCCGCGATCCAGGTGCCAGTGGCCCTGATCGTCGGTCTTGAGCTTGATGCCGGGGTGCTCGGGCTTCTCGGGATGGATGATGTACACCTCGCCAAAGCCCGGCACCACCGACACTTCAAACAGCAGCCCGCCGACCGAGGCGTGCCAGCGTCCGCCGATGTTGAACAAGCCCTTAAGCGCGCCACTGTCCATGGCTTTCGGGGTGGGTTGCGGCCAGGGTTTGTGCACGCTCAGCAGCTTGTCCAACAGACGCCCGGCGGCGCTGTCGCTGGCCAGGGAGCGGTCGAAGTCCAGCAGGGTGCGCCCACCTCCGGGCGGCTCGGCAGGCAGGCCCACCGTGCCGCGGCGAATATCCGCCTGGCGGATGCGCAGCGGTTGGCTCAGGGGCCGACGCAGGGGCAGGCGGGCCTGTGTTTGTGCGTGCCGCGTCGCCTCAATCGGCGTATCGCCCGCCTGGGCCTGGTGCATCAGCACCATGGCGATGTTGAGCAACAGATCGACCCAAGCCAATTCCCGCGCCACCGGATCGGCGCTTTGCAGGTTCGGCAGGTCTTGCCTGAGGCCCTGCATCATTTGCAGCATCCAGCCCACCACGGCCAATGGTCCCCGGGCTACTACCAGCAGGGTGTTGAAGCCCAGTTGCACGCCTTCGAGCAGCAACGCCCAGCGGCTTTCGCTGTTGGAGGTGGACTCGCGCTCGTCCAGTTCCACCAATTGCCGGGCTTCGGCGCCGAACAGGTATTCCAGCAGCCGATTATTGTTGAGGAACAGGCGCATTTCATCCGCGCTCTCGTCGTCGGCCTCGGCCAGGGTCGCCGGGCTCGGACGGCTGGGCAATACGTCGAACTCCGAACCCTGGTAGAAACGGATGATATGGGGCTCCAGAAAGCCGCCATTGCTGTAGATCGCCCGCGCGCTGTCGGGCAGCCAGGTCAGCACGCTGTCTTGCAGCGGGCCGGGGCGCGTGATGGCGCTCAGTAACTGTGCGCGGCTGGGGAACTCCAACAGCGCCGGCTGATAGGCCGGGCGGTAGAGCAGGTGCGGACCTTCCTGGCCGTTGCGCGCTTCGATGATGAACATGTTGGGCACCGTGTCGGCCTGGGCGTCGGCTTTCCGTTTGAAGGCCAGCGGGCGCATGATGATTTCAGTGCCTTGCACCCAACGCTGCGCACGGCTTGCGCCCAGCACCGCACACACATAGCGCACGCCGCGCCGCGTCAGCCCGGCCTCACCCTTGATCAAGGCTTCCAGGGCTTGCAGCTTGAGCCGCACCGGATGCTGCTGGATAAACAACTGCTGACGTCGCTGCGCCTGCGCATTGGGCGCCAGCAATTGTTCGCGCAGGTAAGCGGGGTAGGTGCGGCCGATGTCCACCTGTTGCACCAGGCGCATCAGGTAGTCCGGCGTCAGCCAGGCTTCGATGGGCCGCCCGGAGCGGTGATGCAGGGTGACGCTGCCGCTGGGTTTGCCGCAGAGGTTTTTCAGCGCCAGGTCCACCAGGCTCAGGGTCACCGGTTGCACATAGCCGCTTTGCAGAGTGCCGACGGACACCGCAAAGGTCAGTTGCAGGTCTTCGGCGCGATAGGCAAGCGCGGACTCATCGGTGCAGCGGTCCTGGCGCTTGAGCGCCGCATTGCGCGCCTGGCACAGTTGCGGGTTCAGGCGGCGGGCGGCGAAGCGGCGGATATCGTCGATGCCGTCCAGGTAGCCCGCACCGTCGTTGAGGCGACGCAGGCTGGCCTGCTCCAGCAGGCATTGGCGATAGCTGAAGCGCTCGCTGGCCGAGGCGTTTTTCAGCCAGGCGGGCAGTGCGCCGTCAACGGCGTCGAGAGGCTGCGCCGGCGTGGTTGGCGCGCTGATAAAGCCAGGCGCCAGGTCGGTGAGGGCGGCCACTTGGCTTTCCAAATCGGTCAATGGGGTGTGGGCGGGCAGGCGCAACGCCGCCAGATCGTCCAATTGCCGGTTGAGCAGCAGCGCGGCTTGTAGCTCGAAGATGTCGCCGTCGGGCTCGTACTGGCGCCAGGTGATCCGGTCGGCGAGGTAGCGCGCCTCCAGGCGCTCGCCCCACGCCTGCCCGAAGGCTTGCAAACTGGCGAAGGCTTCCACGGTGCCGGGCAGGCTATACAGCCAGACGCGTTCGCCGCTGACGATCAACAGCTCGCTGCATTGCAAGGTCAGGCGGGTCTGGCCGCGTACCAACAGGGCTTCCAGGGTATAGGCATACACCCTGTTGTCCGGGGCGGTTTGCTCGCGGCGCGCTTCGCGTGCCGGGTAGCGCGCCAGGGCGGTGAGGGCCTGGAGTTGCTCGCGGTCGCTGGTCGATTGGCTGATCGCACACTGGCGAAACAGGCTGTGCAGCACTTCGCCAAGCCATTGCCAGTGGCTGATGCCGGCGCTGTCGACCTCATCCCAGAAGCTGCTTAGCGCGGTTTGCAATGTCGCCGGCAGCAGGGTTGGCAGCTCGCGGATGATGCGTTGCAGGTCGTTCAGGGGGACGGCGGGGTCGGTCAAGCGGTTGCCGCTGGCATCGCTCAGGTAGGCGTCGAGTCCGGCGCGGGTGGCGAGGTCGGGCAGGGTGCCGTTGGCCAGGTAGGTCAGGGCCACTTGCAGCACAGAGGGCAAGGCGCGGCCGCCACCGTCGCGCGGGTGGGCCAGGTATAGCTCGGACAGTGGCCGGGTCAGGGGCGGGCTGAGTTCTTTGAGGCTGTCGCTCAGTCGCTGCGCGGTGGCCGAGCGCAGGGTCGGCCGCGCTTGGAAGCGCGCCTGTACGGCGTGCGCGAGGATCAGGTGATCGGGGCTGGGCATGAGGGGGGTCCTTTCTTGATGCTTGATGGGAGGGCGATGCTTACGGCGCCAGCGGCAGAAACCAACGCTCGGCCAGGGCCTTGCCGATCAAGCCGCGGTGTACGTTCACCACCGCCTGAGGGTTTTGCGTCTTGGCCAGCAGCGAGTAGTAGCTTTGCTTCTGCTGGGCTTTGGTTTTCAGGTGCGCGACGCTGTAGTCGGCCTTGGGCGTGTCGTGTTTGGGGTAATGAAAGTGCGCGTACCACAGCGGTGCGCCATTGAGGTCGGTGACGGCGTATTCCTGGATAAAATCGCGCCGCTCGCCGCTCAGTGGCACACGCTCGCTGTAGCGCGCGATGGCCACTTGTTTCTGCGCGAGCAGGTATTCCAGGTTGCCGTGGGTGGGGGGCAATTCCAGGCTCAATTGCAGGCGCAAGGCATCGCCCTGGCGCGTCAGGCGCATGCCGACCTCGCGCAGCTGGCTGGCCAGCGCCAGGTCGGCGGCCAGGCGTTCGGCCAGGGGCAGGGCCTGGATCGTGCGGTCTAGTTCGGTGGCCAACCTGTCGTAGCGCGTACCCTCGTAATGCAGGATTTCCTGCGCTTCCTCAGGATGACGGCAGACGCTGCGGTAGCGCTGCGCACGTTGCAGGTGGGCGTCGAGCATGGCCAGCAATTTGCGGGCTTCACCCTTGACCAGGCTCAAGCCACGGGAGGGGGCGGGCGGCGGCGGTGCGAGGGGTTCTTTGAACTCGACCCATTCATCGCCGTCCTGGGAGTACAGGCTCAGCAATTGGTTGCTCTCTTCCGAACGCACCTCCACCACTTCAATCGGCAGGCTGCTGCCGGCTGGCTTCAAGTCGCCGATCAGGGTGCCTTTGCGCCGCGTGCGGATGACTTTTTTCTGCGGTTTGCCCGGCGCCGTCGGCTGGCGCTTTGGCGTACGCACGGGGCTGGGATCGCTTGGCTGAATGGCGTTGGCCAGTTGCAGGTTGACGTCCTGATACAGCTCCTCGATCAGCGTGAACAGGGGCGCCGAATAGCTTTGCTCCAGGCCTTCCACATCGACGATGTTCAGACCTTGCAGGGCGTCCAGGGCGCGTCCGTAGTGTTCCACCAGGCTCTCCAGCACGCTGATGCGCTCACTGGCGGGCAGCTCCAGGGCATTGAGTTCGCTGTGAGTTCGCACCTGCTCGACCAGCGGTGCTATGAGGGTGTCGAGCCTGTCGAGCCGCACCGAGTCGGACCCTCGCGTCGCCAGCCAGCGCAGGGTGCGAATCTGCAAGGCCTGGATCGCCAGCACACTGATTTCGTCGGGGCGGTCCTGGGTCAGGCGGGTAAAGGCGTCTAGGCCCAGGCCGCCCAGTTCGTGCAGTTGGGCGAGGTAACGGTCCTTGACTTTCAGCCACTGGATCGAGCGCTCGTTGATCGCCAGCAGGTCCTTAATAAATTGCTCGTGGCCGGCGCGGTTGGCCAGAACCGCCTGTTTCAACGCCGCGCCCTGGCGCGTGAACGCTGCATTGGCGGTGTACAGCGCTTGGCGATCGGTTTCGGCGATGACCACCAGTTTGCGCCCGTTGTTGACCATGTTTTCCATCAGGGCTGCGACGGTTTGCGTCGACAGCGGGATACTCAGCGCCCGTCGTTCCTGCACGCTGTCGAGAATCTGTTGGTATGCCTGGGTCTGGGCCAGCAGCGCGTTTTCGAATTGCCGACGTTTTTCGGCGCGCTGTGCCGGTGTGAAGCGTGGGTCGTCCTGGGTCTTCTCCATGACGGCCTGGGCCACGTCCACGCTCTTTTGCTGCTGGGTTTGCTGGCCCAGAAAGTGGCGGTACTCGCTGCTCAAGGTCTCGACGCGCTTGGCATTGAGCTGACGCCGTGCGGCGATGCGGTTGGACGGCATACCGCCGCGTAGACGCAGGCGCGTATCCACGCTCCAGTTCCCCTGTCGATCAATGCGCAAGGGCGGGCCACGGCGGTCGCTGTCGACGGGGTCGACGATCAGTACGTCGCCAGTATTCGCTTCCATCCACACCCGATACCACTGACCGTCCAATTGGGCGTACCACTGGTTGTCGATGCGGTACAAGCCTTTGTGCGGCCCGCTCGCCACCGGCTCGGGCACATCGGGCGGCGGCGTGGTGCTGTAACTGTTCAGGCGTTCGCGTTGACTGGCGGTCAGGCGCCAGTGGGATTGAGCGAAACTGAAGTCCAACAGCGCTTTGTCGGTGCCCGGCAATACACCGGGCAACCCGACGCTGCCTTGATGGATACGCGGCGCGGGCGGGGTCGGCCAACGCTCGGCGAGCTGGCGCGGCAATGCCTGGGGCGGGCGCCGGCTCCGTGCTGGGGCAGTGGCGCCAGCGGGCAACGGCGGGCCTTCGAACAACGACAGGCCTAGGTTCAGCAACAGGTCGACACTGGCCAATTCCCGCGTTTGCGCATCCATGGCGTTCAGGCCCTGAATGTCTTGTTTAAGGCTGTTGTACAGGTTGCCCAGCCAGGTGCTGAGCAACAGCGGGCCGCGTAACAACGGGTACAGCACCCCACTGAACAACAATCCGCCACCTTCGAGCAGCAGTTTCCAGCGGCTTTCGTGGTTGGACACCGATTCGCGGTCGGCCTGGGCGACCAACGCGCGGGCGTTGCTGCTGTACAGGTACTGCATCAGACGACCGGTGATCAGGCATTGATGCAGTTCATCGTTCATCCCGTCCTCCGACAGGGTGGCCGGCCCAGGCGTGCGCAGGGGGCCGAATTCATCGCCCTGGCCAAAACGCAGGTAATGGGGCTGACGAAAACCGCCGTTGGCATACACCGGGCGCGCGCTATCGCTCATCCACAGCAATACGCTGTTCTGCACCTCACCCGGGCTGGCGATGGCCTCCAACAGCGCTGCGCGGCTGGGGAATTCCAGCAAGGCTTGGGGGTAAAGCGGGCGATAGAGGATATGGGGACCACTGGCAATGTCCTGGGCTTCGATCAGGTACATGTTGGTCACCACGTCGGGGCTGGCCGCCGGATGGCGCAACAGTGCCAGGTGGCGAATGACCACGCCCTGCTGATCGGCCACCGTCAGGGCCATGAGCGCGGCCACACGCCGGGCGCCGTCGCCGGTCATGCCGTTGACGCCGCGCAGGCTCTGCTCCAGGGCCAGCAGCGGCAGTTGCACGGTGAGCTGGTCGGCGAACAGTGTTTCGCGCCGACGGGTTTCTTCACCGGGGCCCAGCAATTGGTCCTCCAGCAGTCGCGGGTAATGCAGGCCGATGTCGACGCGTTCGATCAGGCCGTTCGAGCCGGTGAGGTAGTCGGCGGTCAGCCAACCCGGGACTGTCAGGCCGGCGCGATGGACGATGCGCATCTCGCCGCTGGGGCGTGCGCTCAGGTTATTGATCGCCAGGTTGGTGAGGCTCATGCGTTCGTGCTGGGTGATGCCGACGGTGCCGGGGTAACCGGCGGAAATGGCAAAGGTCAGTTCCAGTTGGTCGGGGTCCAGTGCCGCCACGTCGGCCTGTGCCACGCCTTCAAGGCGCACCGCGTCGGCTTGCAGCTCGCGCAGCAGGCTGGCGACGGTGAAGGCGTGAATATCCGGGATGCCGCTCAGAAAGGTGCGGCCGCCGCCACGCCGCTTGGCACTGGCCAGGGCTAGGCTGTAGCGGCGGTAGGCGGCCTGGGCGCTGCTGTCGGCGTCCTTGAGGCCGGCGGGCAAATGGGTGCGCAGCGTGGCCAACAGATCCGTGGGCACGCTGGGCGCGTCGAGAAAGTACGCCGTCGGGTCGACAAGCCCGCGACAGTGCGCCTGTAGCGCGGCGAACCCGCCGTTGACCGGCAGTCGCAGTGCGCCAAGTTGTTCCAACTGTTGATTGAGGATGAGCGCGGCTTGATGGTCGAATATATCGCCGTCCGGTTCGTAGCGTTGGATCAGCACTTCGCCGAGTTGATAACCGGACGCCATGCGTTGCCCCCAGGCCTGGGTCAACGCATCCATGGACGAGAACGCTTCGATAGTGCCGCCGGGGCTGCACAGCAAGACCGTCGCAGCGCCATTGGTGGGGCGGGTCAGCACCAGGTGTGGGTCGAGCACCGTGACACTGCGCTCGGCGCTGCGCAGGGTGGTTTCCAGGCAATAGGCCAATACCGCTTGGGCGCCGTGGCGGCTCATGCGTTGCTCGCGGTCCGGGGTGGTGGTCAGTTGCTCGAGGGTCTGTCGGGCCGGTTCCGCCAGGTCGGTCCGGCGCAGGGTGGCGATATGCAGGGTGTCCTGGAGCAGGCGGGCCATCCAGCGCCATTGGCCGTTGCCGGTGTGGTCGCGCCAGTAATCGTTCAGCGCGTTCTGCAAACCCACGGGAACCGTGTCCGCCAGTTCTTTGATCAGGCCCTCGATGACCTGCATGTCCAGCCGCGATTGGCCGTCTTGTGGCAGTGTCAGCCGACGCGGCGGGCTGGTGGTGAGGTAGAAACTCAGGTTGCCGATGTCGCTGAAATCCAGGTTGGCGGTGCCGCCCAGGTAGTCCTGCACCACAGAGAGCAGTGGGCGAAACACCCACTGCTTGCCGTTGGGCGTGGCCAGGCGTGTCGCTGAGAGGTCGAGGGCCAGGGCGGGGTAGCGCTGGGCAATGGCATCGCTGAGCAGTTGGCTGACCACGTGGGCCACGTCCGGCAGCCCGGCAAAGTGAGCGGCGACCGCCTGCGCTGCAGTGTTGGTCACCCCCGGCAGCAGGGGGCCGGGGTGGACGGGGGTTGAGTCGGGCATTGGCATTCCATCGCGTTATGAGAAGGTGCCGAGCATGACAAAGCCGTCGCGCAGACCAGGCATAACCGGTTACCGCACGCGCACAAAGCGCGCCAGGCGGGGGTGGATTGGCCTATCATCAGCGCCTTTCTTCCTGATGAATGATCCCGATGACTGCTACTGGCCTGCCCGCTGAACTTAACAACGCTGACATGCTCGAAATCGATGGCTTGCATGCCTTTGATTTCACTTCCGACGACAAAGGCCTGCGCATTACCTGCATGGACGGTCGCGCCGAAAAGCGCTGGTTGTTCAGCCTGACGCAGGTGCAGGCGGCAAACTTTGACGACGCCTTGCAAAGCTGGACCCTCACCGGTGATTCGGGCGAACACCGCCTGGTGTGCATGAGCGCCTTCACCGGCAACAATAATGACGAGGAAGACGAGCATGATGATGCGTAAATTCTGGCCGCTGCTGATGGCCGGCAGTGTCGGTGCCATGTCGGCGCAGGCCGCGCCGACAGACACCTATGAACTGTTGGTGGGCAGCTACACCGCCGGCTCCAGCGAAGGCATTTACCGCCTGCAATTCGACAGCCGCACCGGGCAGTTCCAGGGCAAACCTGTGCTGGCGGCCAAGGCCGCCAACCCGTCGTGGCTGACGGTGTCCAAGGACCAGAAGCAGCTGTTTGTGGTCAATGAAAATGGCCCCGGCCAGAAGGATGCGGTGGGGCGCGTGAGCAGCTACGCCATCGACCCGAAAAATCACCAGCTCACACTGATCAACCAAGTGCAGAGCCTGGGCAACGAGCCGACCCACTCCAGCGTCGCCGCAGACGGTCGTCACCTGTTCGTCGCCAACTATTCGGTACTGGAAGACCCGGGCGGCAGCCTGGCGATCCTGCCAGTGGACGCCACTGGCAAGTTATCCGCACCGGTGCAGTTGAGCGGGCACCCGGCCAGTCGGGTCAACCCGCAGCGCCAGGCCTCCAACCATGTGCACGCGGTGGTGTCGTCGCCGGACGGGAAGTACGTGTTCGCCAATGACCTGGGGGCGGACAAGATTTTTGTCTACCGCTACGACCCCAAGGCCAACCACGAACTGCCCCTGACCCCGGCCGACCCGGCCTCGGTGGCATTGCCGCCGGGCAGCGGCCCGCGCCATTTGCTGTTCAGCGCCGATGGCAAGCACGCCTGGCTGACCACCGAGATGAGCGCTCAGGTCGCGGTGTTCGATTACGCCGACGGCAAACTCACACAAACCCAACTGGTCGACTTCGCCGCCGGGCAACCAGTGTCCGACAAAGCCGGCGCGGCGCTGCATGCGTCCAGTGACGGCAAGTTCCTGTACGTGAGCAACCGCGGCACCGCCAACCAGATCATCGTGTTTGGCGTGGACCCGGCCACCGCGCACCTCACCGAGCTGCAACGCCGCAGCGTGGAAGGCGACCATCCGCGCGAATTCAGCCTGGACCCGAGCGGTAAGTTCCTACTGATCGCCAACCAGAAAAGCAATGAAATCGTGGTGGTCGAGCGCGACCCCAAGACCGGCCTGCTGGGTAAAACTGTGCAGAAATTGCCGATCGATGCCCCTAGCGACCTCAAATTCCTGGTGCGTCAATAAGCCACAGGTCCCGTACGCCGGGGCCTGAGCTTTTGTATTAATTGCATTAATAGCGGCTACTGTTTCAAAGCATTTCTAAGGTTCAACCCTCGGGCGTAAGTTGGGTTCCAAGGCCTTCACCGACCACTCAACCAACCGCACACAAGGGTTACCGACATGAATTTGAACCTGTTCTCCATCATCGCCGCTTCCGCTGTTTCCGCCACCGTAGCCTTGCCGGCGGCCGCCAGCGTGGAAGTCACCGGTCGCAAGTCCAGCACCAGTGCCTACACTCAGAAATACCTGCAACAAAGCGCCAACTTCTACGCCGCGTTGGATCACAAAACTCAACACTGAGCCCTGCGCAACAGCAGACGCCAAACCACTGGAACGTCAATCGGCGTTCGAGTGGTTTGGCGTTTTTGCCTGGGGTGAAAAAAGTCGCTGTAATATCACATTGCCATGTGTTTAAATTTGACGCTCAATTTTTGACGCGTTTATTCCTGGAAACGACAGCATGGCCCTTCGACTCGCTGCAGCAATTCTGTTTCTGTATTCCGCCCCGATCCTGTCCTCCGTGCAGCCCCTGGAAGGCGAGCCGGAAGTGGCTCATGAGCGATTGTTGAATTTGGCCCAGGGCTAACGCGCTGGCACACCTTACGCCTTGGCCATCACGCCGATAAACAAGGGCGATTGCAGGAACTCATCCAGCCATTGCTGCAAGCGCGGGTAGGGCGCACGGGCAAACCAATCGCGGTCTACGTGGGCGAACTGGCGCACGAACGGCGCCAGCGCCATGTCCGCCAGGCTGAGGTGCTCGGCCAGTAAGTAGGCGCGCTCAGCCAGCAAACCTTCCAGAGTGTGCAAGAACACTGCGCCTTCGGCCCGGTAGTGTTCCATCGGGTATTCCGGGTAGCGTTCGGCGTATTTGTAGCGATTCAAGCAATGCTTGAACCCGCCGTCATTCTCGGCAATCAGCGCCAGCACCGCCGGGTCGCCGCCCAGCAACCAATCGTCGGGATCGTGCTGGGCCAGGGCCCACTGCATGATCGCCAGGCTTTCGTCGATCACCTGGCCGTCCACACTCAACACCGGCACCGTGCCCTTGGGCGACAGTGTCAGCATCTCTTGCGGCTTGGCCTTCAGGCTCACCTCGACGATGCGCACCGCCACGCCGCTGTAGCGCAACGCCAGCCGCGCGCGCATGGCGTAGGGGCAGCGGCGGAACGAGTACAGCAACGCTTCGCTCATTTGACCTCCAAGGTGCTCAGGCCATTGCCCTGACGCTTGACCTGGATCTGCACCGGGATGCGTTCATGCATTTCCTGGACGTGGGAAATCACGGCGACTTTGCGCCCCTGGGCCTGCAAACCGTCCAGCGCGTCCATGGCCAATTGCAGGGATTCGGGGTCGAGGCTGCCGAAGCCTTCGTCGATAAACAACGACTCAATCTTCAAGGTACTGGACGCCATCGACGCCAGCCCCAGGGCCAGGGCCAGCGATACCAGAAAAGTCTCGCCGCCGGACAGCGAATGCACCGAGCGCAGTTCATCGCCCATTTCGGTGTCGAGCACCAACAGACCGAGCATGCTGCCGCCGCGCTTGAGGCGGTAGCGCCGCACCAGCTGGCGCAGTTGCACGTTGGCGTGGTGCACCAGCAGATCCAGGTTGTAGGCCTGGGCGATCTTGCGGAAGGTGTCGCCGGTGGCCGAACCGATCAGGGCATTCAGCCGGGCCCAGCGTTGCCATTCTTCATAGGCCTTGGCGATCTGCTCGGCCAGCACGTTGTTGGCCTGCTGGCGACGTTGGTCTTCGGCCTGGCGCGCGCGCAGTTCGGCGCACTGCTTCTCCGCATCGGCCAGTTGCTGGCTGAGCGCGGCGAGGTGGTTGTCCAACTGTTCGGTGTCGAGGTTGCCATTGTGCAGGGCCTGGTGGTCAGCCAAGCGTTGTTCGCGCTCTTGCAGCAAGACCTTGGCTTGCTCCACCGCTTTTTCGCTGGTTTGCAGGCGCTGACGCAGTGCGCTGACCTGCGTGTCATCCATGCCCAGCAAGCGAGTGAGGCCGGCATCGTCCAGTTCCGGGTGCGATGCACGCCATTGGCTCAGGCGCGCATCGAGCGCCTGTTGTTCGCTGTGCAGCGCCTGTTGGCGTGCCTGCCACGCCTTAAGGTCGGCGGCCAGTTGGATCAAGGTGGTGCGGGTGTCTTGGAGTTGCTGGTTGGCGTCGCTCTCGCTCTGACGCGCCTGCGCCACCGCTTGCTCCAGCTGCTGCTGCCAGTGTTCCGCGCTGGTATGAGGGCCCAACAGCTCGGCGAGGGCTTGCGCGGCGGCCTGTTGCTGGCGGGTCAGTTCGGCCACTTGCTGGCTCAGCGACTCCAATTGCGCCTGACGATGCTGTTGATGGGTCTGTTCTTTTTCGATGACCTGCTGACGTTCCTGCTGTTCTTCGCGTTCATCCCGTTGATGGCCCAACTGTTCCAGGCGCTGGCTGACCTGTTGATCGAGCTGCATAAAGGTCGCGGCCGGATCGTTGCGCAGGCCGTCCAGGGTGTCGGCGGGCAACAGGCTGGCGAATGCGTTGAGTTCCTGTTCCAGGCGCTCGCGGTCATTGGCCAATTCGCGCTGCTGGTCGAGCCATTGCTGACGGGCTTGTTGGCTCGCGTCCTGGGCCGCTTGCAGTTGCTGCTGCAGGCGCCCGGCGTTCTGTTGCAGGTTGAGCAGGGCGCTCTGGCGCTGCTCGTCCTGGCTGATGCTCTGGCCGAGCTGAGCCAGTTGGGTTGCCAGCCAGGGACTGCGTTGGGGGGCGTCCTGATTGAACAGCGCGGCGCTCAGCGGGTGGGCGTCCAGGCTTGGCTTCAGCGCCAGTTGTTGCGCGGCTAACTGCTCCTGCTGGTGCAGAAATTCCTTTTGCTGGGCGATCAAACCGCCCACTTCGCCCCGCAGCTCGGTGAGTTTCTCCTTGAGTGCATCCACCGCCTGTTGGGCCGTGGCTTGCTCGTTGTCGTCATGCCGGCCAAGGCTGTGCAGCAACGCTTCGGGTTGGTGATAGGGGTGCTCGCGACTACCGCACACCGGACACGGCTGGTCGTCCTGCAAGTGTGCGCGCAACTCTTCGACGCTGGCGCTGCGGGCCAGGCGCTGACGTTCCAGCAGTTGCTGGGTCACCGTCAGCGTCTGCTCGGCCACGCTCAGATCGGCCTTGGCTTGCAGGCCGGCCTGGTTCAGTAGTTCGCGTCGCTGTTGGGCGTCGGCGAGTTTCTGGGTGAGGGTGGCGGCCTGCTGATCCAGCTGCTGCTGACTGTCCCACAGCCGCGTCAGGTCTTCGACGGCGCGTTGCTGCTTGCGATTGTCCTGCAACAGGCTGGCGAGCAGTTGGATCTGCTCGGCCACCGCCTGGGGCTCGGCGGCGGCTTCCTGGTACAGCAGGGCCAAGGCGTCGCGCTGACCGGTAAAGGCTTCGGCGGTGGTGTTGGCGCGGTGTTCCAGTTGTGCCAGTTCGGCCTGGCCTTTGTTCAGGCGATTGCCGATCAGCATCAGGTGTTGCAGGCGGTCGCGGTAAGCGGTCCACGCATCGGCCAGGGGCGCCAGCGCGGCGCTGCGCTCAAGGTCGTCGGCCAGGCGTTGCAGGCGCTCGGCAACGTCGGCCTGTTTGGCCTGCAACGCGCTGAGGCGCGCTTGGCCTTCGCTGCTGGCGGCGGCCTGTTGCTGCTGGTCTGCGCTGTGCTTGGCCAGGTCTTTAGTCAAATGGGCGAGGCTGTTTTGCCCGTCGAAGGCCTGGCGCAGCAAGGGTACGGCGTCGCTCTGGGCTTGCAGCGCGGCTTCCAATGCGGCGTGGGCGCTGGCTTGCTGCTGTTGGGCCTGGTCCTGGCGCGTCAGCAATTGGGCCTGCTGCGCGATGTGCTGCTGAATCTGCGCGGCCAGCGGGGTGAGCTCCGCGGCCAGCTCGGTCTGGCGGGCGAAGTGATGACGTTGCGGCGCCAGTTGCTCCAAGCGACTGAGGTCTTCGCGCTGCGCGCCCAGGCTGTCCCAGTCGGCCTGGGCCCGTTGCAGCTGTTGGGTGGCGTCGAGCTGGCGCTCCTGCCATTCGCGCAGTTCCTTGAGCCAGGTGTGCTGCGCTTCCAATTGCTTGAGCTGGGCTTGCTGCACCTTGAGCTGCTGCTGAGCCTCGGTCAGTTGCCGGTCCAGTTCGGCGCGGTCTTCGGCGCTCAGCGGCACCACGCCCACGGCCTGGTCTTGAAGTTGTTTGTGCGCGTCCCTGGCCTCCTTGGCCTTGTCGAAGGCGCGGCGGCCGAGCTGGGTGTACAGCGCCGTGTCAGTGAGTTTTTCCAGCAGTTCGCTGCGCTCGTTGTCGTTAGCCTTGAGGAACGCGCTGAACTCGCTCTGCGCCAGCAACACGGCGCGGGTGAACTGTTCGAAATTCAAGCCCAGGGCTAGTTCCAACTGGGTTTTGTATTCGGTTTTCTGGCTGGCCAGCAGTTGCTCGCTGTCCAGATCGATCAGGCTTTGCCGGCTGTTCTGCAACTTGCCGCTGGCCTTGTCGCGGGCGCGATTGGCCTCCCAGCGCGCCCGATAGCGGCGGCCGCTGACGCCAACAAAATCCACCTCGGCATAGCCGCCGCCGGTACCGCGCCGGAGTAAGGTGCGCGGGTCACCGATGGAAATATCGCTGTCGGCATCCGGCATCTTCGCCTGGCCGGTGTCGCCCAGGCGCGGCACTGCGCCAAACAGTGCCAGGCATAGCGCATCGAGCAAGGTGCTCTTGCCGGCGCCGGTCGGCCCGGTGATTGCGAACAACCCGGCACTGGCCAGGGGCTCGGCGGTGAAGTCGATCTCGAACGGCCCGGCCAGGGACGCGAGGTTTTTCAGGCGAATGGCGAGAATTTTCATGGCTGCTCCTCCTGCTGTTGCACTTCCTGGAGCAACATGGCGAAGTCCTTCAAGGTCTGTTCATCCACTTCACTGCCATAGCTGTCCTGCCAGGCGCGGCTGAACAACTCTTGGGGCGTCAGTTGGTCGAGTTCGATCAGGCGCTCGTCGTCACTTTCATTGCCACTGCGGATACCGGCGTATTCGGCGGCGATGCGCACCAGACGCACGGCCTTGCCTTGCAGGGCGCTTTCGATCTGTTGGCGCAGGTCCGGCTGCGGCTCGTCGAGGCGCACGCGCACTTCGAGCCAGGGGTGGCGCTGGGTTTCGGCCAGCAGATCGATGTCGGGCAAATCGGCGAGTTGCTTGAGGATATCCGCCAGCGGTGCGGCGTCCAGGCGTTGCAGCTCCACAGAGCGGGGGATCAGAATCGGTTCTACGCCCACCAGGCATTGGCCCTGGAAGGTCACATCAAGAATCTGGTGTTTGTAGCCGATCTCGGAAAACGACAACGGAATCGGCGAGCCGCTGTAGCGAATGCGCTCTTCGCCATTGACCTTTTGCGGCTTGTGCAAATGGCCCAGGGCAACATAGCCGACACTGTTGTCGAACAGGCTGGCGGGCAGCGCCTCGGCATTGCCGATGATCAGGCTGCGCTCGGAGTCCTCCGACACCGAACCGCCGGCCATATGCGCATGGCTGATGGCGATCAGCGCCTGGCCTTTTTTGCGTTTGGCATTGGCGGCGGCGATCAGCTTCTCATGCACCTGGCCGATGCCGCGCAGGTAGTCGTCGCCCAACTGCGCGCCTGTCACCTCCGCCGGGCGCAGAAACGGCAACGCCAGGCACCACGCGGCAATCTTGCCTTTGGCGTTCGGCAGCGGAATCAGCAGGCGTTCGGCATCCAGTTGCCCGTCATCGAGCCACAACACGCGGCCGAGGGCATGGGTGCGCAAGCGCCGCATCAACGGCGCCGGCAGCTCGATGCGCGAGCCGGAATCGTGGTTGCCGGCGATCATCACAATGGTCAGGTCGGGGTTTTGTTCATGGGCGCTGATGATGAAGTCATACAGCCGCTCCTGGGCCTTGAGGGGCGGGTTGACCGTATCGAAGATATCGCCAGCGATCAGCAGCGCATCGGGATGCTGAGTGCCGATCTGGCGCAGCAGCCACTCAAGGAAACAGGCATGTTCGAAGTCGCGTTCCTGGCCATGGAGGTTTTGGCCCAGGTGCCAGTCGGAGGTGTGGAACAGACGCAAGGCGAACTCCGTGGGGTAGAGAGAAAGGAGGGGAGTTTACCTGTATTGCCAACCCGTTGCTCCAAACCAGGCAGATCCACTGTGGGAGAAGCCTCCTCTCTCCCACAGGGTCATTTGTGATGACACACCTCTCTATAAGGTGGGGCTAGTGATTACTCGAATGACTCCACATATATCTCATTACGTCGTTGATCATCGATTTCATATTCGCTAACGAAGGACTGATATTGTGTTGTTACTGTGATTGTTGTGCAAGGAGAATCAAAACCCCATCCGGGTGGGGTAGGTAACTGTCAGAATTTACAGTGGCGACGAATGGCAGCCGTTGGCGTCCCGTTAATGTGATTCAACAACTTCACACTTTCCCTTACTTTTTTTCGCGCTGCGGGTGGGGAGACGCCGGTGGTGTAACAGGTGCAGTAAATGTGGGAGGGGGCTTGCCCCCGATAGCGGATCCAGGCGTGTGCAGGCATGTGACTGTCGTCAAGGCTTATTGGAAAGTAACTTTAGATCATTCGTCCCCCCTAATTTTCACTTTTGTCTTTGCATGTTAAAAACGGGACAGGGAATTCTGTCCCGTCCTAGTACAGGTCATATAGCTCGTAAACAAACTGACGGGCGTGGTAGGTAAGTAACCGCAGTGGCAATTGACCAGTTTATAGGGGGGCTATAAGAATGAAGAAGTTCTGCGACCTGCAAAGTTCCCTCATATCTTGAAACGCCAGTGAAATAAGCCGTGTGGTAAACAGTGCCATATTGTTGTCCGATTAACGGACCTATTTGTTCTGCGTATATGTAAGCTCCCCCTACTGAAGCGATCCAAGACCGGCATTGTTCCATTGTTAGCAGTGACGTGTTATGTAGTATTTGATAACTAATAACTTGATTGTTGACTGAATAACTTGCTGTTTGGGCTGGATTTGAAGAATCTCGAACAGTAATGGTCGTCGTGCCTCTCCGCACGGCTACAACTCGTCCATTACTTGCCCCGACTGTCGCAACACTGGGAGCGGAGGATGAGTAAGTATAAGGCGGCGTGCCACCTTGCGCTGTGCGAGTTTGACTAATCTCGTATGCTAGTTTTGGCCACCCCAGCGACGCGGCAGCTAAGTACAGTGTTCCGGTAAGTGACATCTGGTTTGTGTTAATCGTGAGAGGAGCCACTGTAGCTCTGATTGTATAAGTTGTGCCTGGGAAACTTACTGCCTTCGTCTGATCTGTACTTCCATCAAACGTCACCGCACAACTAACCGTGATCTCCTGATTATTC
>NZ_JARVSL010000038.1:0-21950 GCF_030209215.1 Pseudomonas sp. efr-133-TYG-23
AATACCAACCGAATCGGCCGTTGCAGGGTTGTCCTGCAACATAGAATCTCCCACAGTTAAATTCCTATGGGTCACCAACCTGTGGCTCGGTGCATTCGGCCCCGATAGCCATAGATCCCTACACAGGTTTTAAGGCTGGAAATAACTCTGTGGTGAGCGGGCTTGCCCCGCGCTGGGCTGCGAAGCGGCCCCAAACCCAGGCACCTCGGTGTGTCAGCTAAACCACATCGCCTGGGATGGGGCTGCTTCGCAGCCCAGCGCGGGGCAAGCCCGCTCACCACAGCAAGCCCTCTCACCACAGCAAGCCTGCTCACCACCAACCTCCGGGTCGGCTGTCAGGCCGCCATCGGGGGCAAGCCCGCTGCCACAGCTGGACGTGTCAACAGTTCAAAAGGTGGGAGGAGACTTGCCCTCCCACAGTTAAATTCCTCTGGGTCAGAGAGGGATCACCCAACACTCAACTCAGCAACACCACCCCACCCGGCAACTCCGTGCATTTGGCCCCGTAGGCATCGCGGATCAGCAGGGCCACACCGGCCAGTTGCTGCAAGCTGAAACGCGCCTGCACGCGGCGCTGGCCGAGTTGTTTGTTGAGCAGCACCAGCATGCCCGGCCGGTAGCGGTTGATCTCATCGACCACAGTGGCCAGGGTGGCGTTGTTGAACACCAGCACCTGCTCGCGCCAGGCCACCACGGCCTGGGTGTCCACCGCCTGGGGTTCGCCCAGGCCGGCGGCGCCATAGGTGAGCTGCCGGCCGCTGTCCAGGCGCACATTGCGTCCGCCGACGTCCACCGACAACGCGCCGTCCAGGCAGGTCACGCAGACATTGTGGTCGGTGTGGCGCACATTGAAACGCGCCTGCGCCGCGCTGATCCAGCCGGCACCGGCCTGGACCTTGAGCGGCTGCGCGGCGCGGGCGATGACTTCCACTTCGCCTTCAAGCAATTCGATGCCCTGCCCGACCCGGCTGATGCGGGTCTGGGTGTTGAGTTCCAGGCTCACCCCGTCACTCAAGGCCACGTGCCGTTGCTCGCCGACTTCGGTGCGGTAATCCGCTGTCAGCCCGGCCAACCCACCGGGCACGCCGACATGCACCATAAACGCCGCCGCCGACGCCGCCAGCGCGCCGCCGAGAAACGCACGGCGCCCCATGGACCGTGGGCGCTCGGCCTGCTCGGCGGCCACGCGTAATTGCTGCCACAACCCTTTGGCCTGTTCGAATGCCTGGGCATGCGCAGGGCTCTGGGCGCACCACGCTTTGAGCGCTTTGGCATCGGCCACGGTGGCGCGGCCCGAGGTCAGCAGGACCAGCCAGTCGCGGGCTTCATCGTGCAAAGGGTCGGCAGGCGTTTGCCGGGCGGTGGGGAAGCGGAAAATATTCAAGCGCGCACATACTCACGGTTTTATCAGGGACTCAACACTAAGACGGTTTTCCGGCGCCGGGACCGAACCGCTGAATCGCTTTTCTTTCCAGGCGCTTGGCACAGTGGCCGAGGGCAGCCTTGATTTCTTTCTCGACCATGCGCGTGGAAATGCCGAAACGCTGGGAGATTTCCAGGTGCGGCGCCTCTTCCAGGCGCGCGGCGATAAGGATCTTGCGGCGCCGCGCCGGCAGCTCGTAGAGGGCCTTGACCAGGGACTGGATTTCTTTCTGGCCGCCCACCACCCGCGATGGGTCCTGGGCTTCATCGGCACTTTGCAGCAGTTCTTCCACCTCGCTGCCGGTAAGCAGGCGCGCATCGGCCTGGCGGCGGTCGGCGGCGATATTCAAGGCCATGCGGTACAGATAAGCATTGGGTTGCGCCAGGTTGGGCGGTACTTGCATGCGGTCCACCCGCAGGTAGGTTTCGTGCAGCACGTCGTTGGCCAGGTCCTCTGAGCCCAGGCGCTTGCGCAGGCGGACTTTGAAGTCCTCATAGGAGGCCAGGAACAAGCTGACCATCGTGCTGTGCCCGGTATCTTTCATCCGCTCCAGGCTCCTTTTGCTGCTGTGCATTCCATGCGTGTTCCTGTTGTGTCTGGCATTAAAAGCAACGTTACCGGTTGGCGCAGCGAACTGGGCGCCGAGCGCTCGACCCGGGTAGCGGCCAGGCTGCGAACCAGAGCGTCATCGCGTTGTTCATCGCCGGTGGAGCTGACCAGCCGGCTGTGTTCGATCAGGCCATCGCGGTTGACCCACACCTGCACCAGCGCACGAAAACTGCCGGGGCGGGTCAGGGGCGAACGACACAGGCTGGCCTCGATGGCCTGTTGCAAGGCCGTGGCATAACTGTTGTTGATCCGCGCCGCCTGACGCGCCGCCGCGCCTTGGGTGGGCGTCGGCGGGCTGATCTCGGGGATCTGCAAGGTAAACGCATCGCTGCGTGCATAACGGGCCATCAGGCCACTCCCTGTCAGCAACATCGCCAGTGCGTCCTGCGCGGTGAAACGCCCGCGCACCGCGATGGAACGCCGGCCCCGCGTCAACTCGCGGTCCACCAGCACCGCCATGCCGGTGGCGCGGCTGTAGGCTTGCAGGGCGTGTTCCAGGTCCTGCGCCGGCAGGTTAAGTGTCAGCAGTGGCGCATCGGCCTGGGCCACGCCGCCGGCCAGCAGGCAAAGCAAGGCCAGGGCGCATACGGCGCGCCGCCAGGCCCTTTGTTCACCCCTCGCTTTGCCTCGCTGCACGGTCGACGCGCCCTAGAAAACCGTCATCCTGAGGCCAGTTTATGAACCTGATGTTACGGTGATAGCAAAAAAAACATCACGGTGACGTAAGGCGCGCTGCACTAGACTGGCGAGCGTGACCGGCCATTGCCCACGACCCGCCAGGAGGCCCTCGATGAAACGCTTGATGTGCATTGCCAGCCTGTTGCTGTGCGCCACACTTGCCTCACTTGCCCACGCCGCCGAACCCCCAGCCAATGGCTGCGCCGAGGTGACGGTGGATGGGTATAAAGCGCCCGACTATGCCTGCTTGAGCCAGCAGATGGGCAACGACACACGGGCGGCGAAGGCGGCCAGCAAGAACCGTGAAGCGCAAAACATCGGGGTGGAAAAACGCCCACCGAACAAAGTGGGCCTGGCCACCCCGGCAGCGACCAGCGTGCGCATGGGCAATACCTTCGGCACCTCGGTCAAACCGCAGCGGCCTTGAGTTATTCGATAACTGTCTGAGCCAATCAGACCCCCTGTGGCAGGGGGTCTAGAGGGGTTGGCAGATTGAGTTTCAAGCCGCGTGGCTTTCCTTTTTCAAGCTGTCCATATCGATCACGAAGCGGTACTTCACGTCGCCCTTGAGCATGCGCTCATAGGCTTGATTGATGCCCTGGATGTCGATCATTTCCACGTCCGAGACAATCCCATGCTTGGCACAGAAGTCCAGCATGTCCTGGGTTTCCTGGATACCGCCGATCAGCGAACCGGCCAGGCTGCGGCGTTTGAAGATCAGGTTGAAGACCGTCGGCGACGGATGCGGGCTGTCGGGGGCACCGACCAGGGTCATGGTGCCGTCGCGCTTGAGCAGGTTGAGGAACGCATCGAGGTTATGCGGCGCGGCCACGGTGTTGAGGATGAAGTCCAGGCTGTTGGCCACGGCGGCCATTTCGTCCGGGTTCTTCGACACCACCACTTGGTCGGCACCCAGGCGCAGGCCGTCTTCGCGCTTGTTCGGCGAGGTGGTGAACAAAGTCACATGGGCGCCCATGGCGTGGGCAATTTTCACCGCCATATGGCCGAGGCCACCAAGGCCGACCACGCCGACTTTTTTGCCCGGCCCAACCTTCCAGTGATGCAGCGGCGAATAGGTGGTGATGCCGGCGCACAGTAGCGGCGCCACGGCGGCCAGGTTGCTGGCATCGTGGGAGATGCGCAGCACGAATTTCTCCTTGACCACGATGTTGTCCGAGTACCCGCCATAGGTGTTTTCACCACCGAACACCGGGCCATTGTAGGTGCCGGTAAAGCCGTTCTCGCAGTACTGCTCCTCGCCCTCGGCGCACGACGCACAGTGCTGGCAGCTGTCGACCATGCAACCGACGCCCGCCAGGTCGCCGACTTTGAAATTCTTCACATTGGCGCCCACCGCCGTCACGCGGCCGACAATTTCGTGGCCGGGTACCGAAGGGTAAAGGGTGTTGTTCCATTCGTTGCGCGCGGTGTGCAAATCGGAGTGGCACACGCCGCAGTAGAGGATGTCGATCTGAACATCGTCCGCCCCTGGCGCGCGGCGCTCGAAGGTAAAGGGCTTGAGCGAATCCTTGGAGTCCCGAGCGGCGTAGCTGTAAGTCTTGGCCATTTCGTTCACCTATGTGATCTGACGTTGGAGGTCAGTGGACTAGCATAGACGCTGAAACGTTCAACCGAGCACGCCCGTACAATTCCCCCTGCGCACCGGCGCCTAACCTCACGGCTTTCGATCATCTAGAACGCTGGAGAATGGGCATGGTTAACAAAGCAATCAGGGCAAGCCTGGCAGTCACGCTGCTGGCCGGCGCAATGATGGGCAACGCATTCGCGGCGACACCAAGCGTGGCCGTAGCGCCGCAATATGACACCAGCCATGTGTACGTCGCCCCGGCGGATGTGGATCGGTTTGCCCAGAGCTTTCTTGCCACCTTCGGCGGGAAAAGCACGCCCCAGGTGGTGGTAAACGTGTTGCCGGTGCCGAGCAGCACCACTTCGCAATTGCTGCAGACGCCGGCCGGCACCGTGTCGCTGTTCGGCTTTACCACGCCGATCCCGCACCCCTTCGGCCAGGAACGCAACGGTTATCTGGTCAAGGACATGGACGTGGCGCTCAAGGCCGCGCGGGCAAACGGCGCGGCGGTGATCGTCAGCGACTTCCCCGACCCCATCGGCCGCGACGCCGTGGTGCAGTGGCCAGGCGGTGTGAACATGCAGCTTTACTGGCACACCAAGACCCCGGACTACGCCGCGTTCCAGACCGTGCCGGAAAACCGCGTGTACCTGTCCGCCGACCGCGCCGATGAGTTCATCAAAGCCTTCCTGGGGTTTTCCCACGGCAAAGTTCTGGGTGATGACAAACACGCACCCGGCGTAGAGGTGGGCCAGGCCAACGGCACCTACCGTCGCGTGGACATCGAGTCGCCGTTCGGGCGCATGGCGGTGCTGGTCACCAACGGTCAACTGCCCTACCCGTTCGGGCATGAAACCACCGGCTATCAAGTCGCCGACCTGAGCGCCACCCTGGGCAAGGCCACTGGTTCCGGCGCCAAGGTGCTGGTGCCGACGTTCGACGGCAAAGGCCGGCGCAGCGCACTGGTTGAATTCCCGGGTGGCTACGTCGCCGAGATTCACCAACTCAACGCGGCCCAATGATTCGTCGTACGGGCTGGAGCCTGGCCGTGCTGTGGCCGCTGCTGGTCGGCAGCGTCCACGCCGACCCGCAGCCGGCGCGCCCGACGATCAAGACCAATCGCTGGCAGGAAGACTGGTCGGTACTCAAGGATCCGGCGCTGCGCACGCAGCCGTTGGACAACCTGAAGTACATACCCTTGTCCAGCGCCAACCCGTTCACCTACCTGTCGTTGGGCGCGACGCTGCGCGAACGCTTCGAGATGAACGACGCCAGCGGTTTCGGTGTGAAGAACGTGGCCCGCGATCGCTATTTGATCCAGCGCTTTCAGGTACACGCCGACCTGCACCTGAACGAACACTGGCGGCTGTTCACCCAGCTTGAAGATGTGCGGGCCTACGACAAAACCACAGTGGGCGGGGCCGACCAGAACCGCGTTGACCTGCGCCTGGCGTTCGCCGAATACGTGAAGCGCTTCGACAGCGGCACCCTGAAAGCTCGCGTAGGGCGCCAGGACTTTGCCTTCGACCTGCAGCGTTTTATCTCATCGCGGGACGGGCCGAATGTGCGCCAGTCGTTCGATGCGCTGTGGGCCGACTGGGAGACCGCCGACTGGCGTTTTATCGGCCTCGCCAGCCAACCGGTGCAGTACCAGGACGGCCGGCACTTCGACGACAAGTCGAACAGCGACGCGCGCTTTCACTTACTCCGGGTGGAGCGCCTGGTGGGCGGCAAGAATGAGCTGTCGGCCTATTACGGCGTGTACGAACGCAGCGCCGCGCACTACCTGGACGCGGACGGCGACGAAACCCGCCACCTGTTCGACGCACGCCTGGGCGGCGCGGCCATGGGGTTTGACTGGGACATCGAAGGGATGCTGCAAAGCGGCGCGGTGGGCAGCAAGGATATTCGCGCCTGGGCCGGTGGTAGCCGCACTGGCTACACGTTCGACAGCCTGGCCTGGAAGCCGCGCATCGGTCTGCAACTGGACATCGCCTCGGGCGACCGCAAGAGCGGTGACGGCACGCTCGGTACGTTCAACCCGCTGTTCCCCAATGGCTATTATTTTTCCCTGGCCGGCTACACCGGGTACAGCAACCTGATCCACGTCAAGCCGTCCATCACCGTCAAGCCGATCGACAAGCTCAGCGTGCAAACCGCCATCGGCTTGCTCTGGCGCCAGACCACCGAGGACGCGGTCTACACTCAGCCCAACCTGCCGGTCGCCGGCACTGCGGGCCAGGGCGAGCGTTGGACCGGGGCCTATGCACAACTGCGCACCGACTATGCCTTTACCGGCAACCTCAGCGGCGCCGTGGAGGCGGTGCATTATCAGGTCGGGCAAACCCTGCGCGACGCCGGTGGCGATGACAGCAACTACCTGGGGGTCGAACTCAAGTTCAGTTGGTGACCCTCAAGCAAGCACAGGCGTACAAGCCGCCCATTCGCTTTACCCCAATAGTGACGGTTTTCACCCACCCAGGAGTTTTCCATGAGCACATTCGTTGCCAAAGACGGTACCCAGATCTACTACAAGGATTGGGGCAGCGGTAAGCCCGTGTTGTTCAGCCATGGCTGGCCACTGGATGCCGATATGTGGGAATACCAGATGGAATACCTCAGCAGTCGCGGCTACCGCACCATCGCCTTCGACCGCCGTGGTTTCGGCCGCTCCGACCAGCCGTGGACCGGCAACGACTACAACACCTTCGCCGATGACATCGCGCAACTGATCGAACACCTGGACCTGCGCGACGTGACGCTGGTCGGTTTCTCCATGGGCGGCGGCGACGTAGCGCGCTACATCGGGCGCCACGGCAGCGCGCGGGTTGCCGGCCTGGTGTTGCTGGGCGCGGTCACGCCGATTTTCGGCCAGGCTGCGGATTACCCGCAGGGCGTGCCGGCTGAAGTGTTCGACGGAATCAAGGCCGGCCTGCTCAAGGATCGCGCGCAATTTATCGCGGACTTCAACACGCCGTTCTTCGGCCTGAACAAAGGCCAGACCGTCTCCGACGGCGTGCTGTCGCAGACCCTGCAGATCGCCATGCTGGCGTCCCTCAAGTCGACCGTGGACTGCGTCAGCGCGTTCTCGCAAACCGACTTCCGCGCCGACATGGCCAAGGTCGATGTACCGACCCTGGTGATCCACGGCGACGGTGACCAGATCGTGCCGTTCGAAACCACCGGCAAGGTGGCCGCCGAGATGATCAAGGGCGCCGAGCTGAAGGTGTACAAAGACGCCCCCCACGGTTTTGCCGTGACCCACGCCCAGGCACTCAATGAAGACCTGCTGGCGTTCCTGAGCCGCTGAAACACCCTCTCGTTTTGGCCGGGCTTGCCCGGCCTTTTTTTGCTCAAGAGAAACGCTGGCCCACCACCAACCGCCCAGGCCCGGCGATCAGAAGACTGGTGAAGATGATCAGCAGCAGCCAGCCGAATTGGCCCTCCAATAGCGTCCACTCCGGATGCACCACCAGCATGGCGATCACCAAAACGGCAATGATCGGCAGGCACGCCAGACGCACCAGCACCCCGGCCACGATCAGCAGCGGGCACAGCACCTCGGCGCAAATCGCCAGCCCGAGGGTCACGTGGGCACCGAGGTGGAACGGGTCTTCGATAAGCGTCAGTTGTTCCTTGTAGTGCAGCACCTTGGGCAAACCATGCACCCACAGCAGAAACAGCGCCCCGCTCACGCGCAAAAAGAGCAGCCCGAAGTCCTGGTTTTTGCCGTCATTCATATATGCTTCCTGTTCGTTGGTCTTTTGGTGCCACCGATGGTGCGGGCAGATGCACACCCACGCTTGCAGCCTTGTGCTGACCTGCTCACCGTCGCGCGCTGAACCGCCGGCCGCTTGGCGCGGTCCCACCCCATACGCTCATCGCTGCAGGAACGTTCGAATGACACTCCCAAAAGAAATGACCTTGATCGAAATCACCACCCCCGGTGGCCCCGAGGTGTTGCAACCACGTCAGGCGGCGGTGCCAAAGGCTGGCCCCGGTGAGATTCTGATTCGTGTGCACGCCGCCGGGGTCAATCGCCCCGACGCTCTGCAACGCGCCGGCAAGTACCCGATGAAACCGGGCATGAGCCCGATCCCCGGGCTGGAAGTGGCTGGGGAAGTGGTGGCGCTAGGCGACGGCGTTAGCGAATACGCCATCGGCGACAAGGTCTGCGCGCTGACCAACGGCGGCGGTTATGCGCAGTTCTGCGCGGTTCCGGCCGGCCAGGCGTTGCCGATCCCCGAAGGCATGGACTGGATCCAGGCCGCCGCCGTACCGGAAACCTTCTTCACCGTCTGGGCCAACCTGTTCGGCCTGGGCGATGCCCATACCGGCCAGCGCGTGCTGATCCACGGCGGCACCAGCGGTATCGGCACCACCGCGCTGATGCTGTGCCGCGAGTTTGGCATCCAGGCGTTCGCTACCGCCGGCAGCGCCGACAAATGCGCGGCCATCGCCAAACTCGGCGCCGAACCGATCAATTACCGCGAGCAGGACTTCGCCGATGTCATCGCCCAACAGACCGACGGCCATGGCGTAGATGTGATCCTCGACATCATGGGCGCCTCGTACCTGAACAATAACCTCAAGTCCCTGGCCATGGACGGGCACCTGGTGATGCTCGGCTTCCTCGGCGGCGGCAAGGCCCATGACGTGGACCTGCTGAGCATCCTCGCCAAGCGCGCGGTGATTACCGGTTCCCTGCTGCGCGCACGCACCGGCGCGGAAAAAGCCGCCATCGCCGAGCAACTGCGCGAGTACATCTGGCCGGTCCTCACCGCCGGGCGCTGCCTGCCGATCATCGACAAGGTCTACCCCTACACCGACGCCGCCCAGGCCCATGCGCGGATGGAAGGCGGCGATCATATCGGCAAGATTGTGTTGCAGGTCGCCTGATTCAAAAACACTACAAATCAATGTGGGAGGGGGCTTGCTCCCGATAGAGGTGGGTCAGTCAATGATGCTGTGACTGTCCTACCGCTATCGGGGGCAAGCCCCCTCCCACATTGTCCGAGTGATTATCTGAGGTAGGTGGGATAGTCGATATAGCCCGCCTCACCGCCACCGTACATTCCCTCTTCCCGCAGCGGGTTCAACGGCCAGCCATTGAACAGGCGCTGGGGCAGGTCCGGGTTGGCGATAAAAGGCCGTCCGAACGCGATCAAATCCGCCAACCCCGCCTGCACCAGACGCTCGCCGCGTTCGGCGGTGTAGCGCCCGGCGTAGATGATGCGGCCGCTGAAGGTGCTGCGTACCGCTTCGCGGAAGGTGTCGGGCAGGTCCGGCGCGTTGTCCCAGTCAGCTTCGGCGATGGACACATAGGCAATCCCCGATTCTTCCAGCACCTTGATCGCTTCGATGTAGGTGTGATGGGGGTCTTCTTCTACCAGGCCGATGTACACGCGGTCCTGATCGGTGCCGCTGAACAGCGGCGAAAAACGCACGCCCAGGCGTTCCGGGCCGACCACTTTGCACACCGCTTCGACAATCTCGCGCAGGAAGCGCAGGCGGTTGTGCAGCGAGCCGCCGTATTTGTCGTCGCGGGTGTTGGAATGGGCCGAGATGAACTGGTTGACCAGGTAACCGTTGGCCGAGTGGATCTCCACGCCGTCGAAGCCGGCGTCCAGCGCATTGCGGGCCGCTTGGGCGTACTGTGCGACTAATTCTTCGATTTCCAGCGCGCTCAAGGCGCGCGGCACCGGCGGTTGCTTCAGCTCGCCGACGCCCGGGCCGGTCTGGATAAAGGCTTTGGCCTGCAAGGCCGGGAGCGCGGAGGGTGCCACCGGTGCCGCACCGTCCGGTTGCAAGGCGTTATGGGATACGCGGCCCACATGCCAGAGCTGGGCAAAGATCACCCCGCCGTCGGCGTGCACCGCATCGGTGACTTTGCGCCAGCCATCGATCTGGGCCGGTGAGTAGATACCCGGCGTCCAGGCATAGCCCTGGCCGCGCGGTTCGATCTGGGTGCCTTCGCTGACCATAAAGCCGGCGCTGGCACGCTGGCGGTAATACTCGGCCATCAGCGCGGTGGGGATGTCGCCCGGTTGCGCGCTGCGCTGGCGGGTCAGGGGTGGCAGCACGACGCGGTTGTTCAAGGTGTGATGCCCGAGTTTTACCGGGGTGTTCAAGAGACTGTCAGTCATTGCGATATTCCAAATTCGAGGCGAGCAGAAGCATTGGCGACTCGTTGGAGTCGCCAATGAATACAGCGCAGGGGGGTTAACTTAAGCGGTGAGTTTCAGCAGGGACTTGGCCACATCGGCAGAGCTGGCCGGGTTCTGGCCGGTGATCAACAGCCCGTCCTCAAGCACGAAGGACGACCAGTCGGCGCCCTTCTGGTAGTGGCCGCCGAGCGTCTTGAACTCATCTTCAATCAAGAACGGCACGACTTCGGTCAGGCCCACGGCAGCTTCTTCGGAGTTGGAGAAACCGGTGACGCGACGGCCCTTGACCAGCGGCTCGCCATTGACCGCCTTGACGTGGCGCAACGCCCCCGGTGCGTGGCAGACAAAACCGATGGGCTTGCCGGCGCGCTCGAAGGCCTCGATCAGTGCGATGGAGGTCGGCGACTCCGCCAGGTCCCACAGCGGGCCGTGGCCGCCTGGGTAGAACACCGTGTCGAAATCGGCGGCGTTCACCGAATCCAGCTTGACCGTATTGGCCAGCGCCTGTTGCGCGGCCGGGTCGGCGGCGAAGCGGCGGGTCTGTTCGGTTTGCGCATCCGGTGCATCGCTGACCGGGTCCAGCGGCGGCTGGCCACCGGCTGGGGATGCCAGCACCAGCTCGGCGCCGGCGTCCTTGAACACGTAATACGGCGCGGCAAACTCTTCGAGCCAGAAGCCAGTCTTGCGCCCGGTATCGCCGAGCTGGTCGTGAGAGGTCAGTACCATTAATACTTTCATTTTCCAGTGCCTCGATCGGTGTGAATGTCAGTGTGTTCGGGGCCGCCCAACAGGTGCTGGGTCAACCCAAGCGCCGCATCGAACGGCGCCGATGTACGGGTGATTTTGCTCATGACGCTGCTGCCCAACCACAACGCATAAAGACGCTGGGCCAGGTGCTGCGGGTGCTGCGTAAAGCTGAGGGAGCCGTCGTCGATGCCACGTTGCAGCGCTACCCCGAGTAAATCGATGGTGCGCGACGTACCGCGTTGCAACGCCAGACGCATCGGCTCTGAAAGGTCTGACACCTCGGCACCGAGTTTGACGGCAAGGCATTTGCCCGCATCGGTGCAGCCGGTCTGGTTGTCGATCCAGGCTTGCCAATAACGCATCAATTTGGCGTGCTGGCTCAGCCCCGGCTGGTCGAACAGTTGCTGCATGCCCAGTACGTAATGGTCGAAGTAGGTGTCGAGCAACACCACGCCGAACGCGTCCTTGGAATCGAAGTAGTGATAGAACGAGCCTTTGGGCACATCGGCGGCCTGCAGGATTTCGGTCAGCCCAACCGCGGAAAAACCCTTGCGCCCGACAATCGCTTGCGCGGTTTGCAGAATCATCTGGCGTGCGTCTTTACTAGGGTTGCTCATGCTTCACTCCTGCCGATTAGACCAGTCGTCTAGTGCGTGGAGCCATGGTAGGAGGCAGGCCGGATGCCCACAATGTCAGATCCGCAAGGATTCCGGACATGCCATCCACGCCAGTTGCCGTTTACCCGGTACACGCCGACAATCCCCCCTCCCGCGCCCCTTGGAGAATGACGATGCACAGCGTTGCGCTGATGGTTTACCCGAACTTCCAGTCCCTGAGCCTCAGCCTGGGTTCGGTGTTCGAGTGCGCGAACCTGCTGCGCGGCGAGCCGGCCTATGAGTTTCACTTGGTATCGGAAAGCGGCGGCGCGGTGATGACGTCCCAGGGCTTTTCGGTAAACACCTCGCCGATTCGTCCCCAGGGCTACGACACGCTGATCGTCAGCGGTTACCTGGAATTCCGCCTGCCGGAAGCCAACCTGCTGGACATGGTCAAGGCCGCGTCCGCGCAATCACGACGCGTGGCCTCGCTGTGCATGGGCATCTTCGTGCTGGCCGAGGCCGGCCTGCTGGCGGGCAAGCGCACCACCACCCACTGGATTCACGCGCCGGCCTTTCGCAAGCGCTACCCGGACATCCGCCTGGAAGACGACAAACTGTTTGTGGTGGACGGCCAGGTCTGGACCGGCGCCGGCATGAGCGCTGGCGTCGACATGGCCTTGGCCATGGTGGAAAACGACCTGGGCAGCGACCTCGCCCGGCGCATCGCACGCAAACTGGTGATCGCCCAGCGCCGTGGCAGCGAGCAGTCGCAACTGTCGGCGCTGCTGGAACTGGACCCCAAATCCGACCGCGTGCAGTTGGCCCTGGCCTACGCCCGCGAGAACTTGACCCATGACCTCTCCGTGGAGGCGTTGGCCGATGTGGCGCGCTTGAGCCCGCGCCAGTTCAGCCGAGTGTTCCGCGAGGAAACCGGGCAAACCCCGGCCAAGGCGATCGAAGCCCTGCGGGTGGAAGCCGCGCGGGCGCTGATGGAAACCAGCCGGCACCCGGTGGAAGTGGTGGCCCGCGAGACCGGTTTCGGTGATCGCGAGCGCATGCGCCAGGCGTTTCTACGGGCGTTCGGCCAGCCTCCCCAGGCGATGCAACAGGCGTTTAATGCAGCGCCGCTCGGGTAATCAAAAAGCTCAGCAGTTGCGGGTCGTCATCCAGCTCAAGCATCTGCACTGGGCGTGGCAGGTTATCCAGCACCGTGCGCCAGAACGCCTGTGACACTTCATCCTGATCATAAAAGCGCACCAGCCAATTTGTCTGGCCGCTGCAGAGCACCTGGTTGGCAATGGCGCGGCCGATGCCTTTGCGGCGGTAGCGCTTGAGAATAAACAGGTCAGCCAGCTCCAGCGCGTCGATGCCGGGCAGCTCGCTGTCTTCGATCAGCAGGAAGCCGGCGATATAGCCGTCCACCAACAGCAGGTTGGCGCTCCAGCGCGGGTCTTGCCAATAGCGGGCCAAGTGTTCGTCGTGAATGTAAAAACGGCCATCGGCCTCGACATCTTCCTGCTCCCAGTCCGACGACTCGTAGGCGTAGTACTGGTAGAGATTGCGGATCAACTCGGCCTCTTCGGGGCCGGTCTGGATCAATTCCACGGTGGTTTCAGGCATAGGGCGCTCAGTCAGAAAAAAACAGGGCGCCATTGTTCACAAAACCCCGGCAGGGGCCAAGCGCGCGGCGAACCTTTCTGCTGGCTGAACGGATCGCAGTTAGCCATGGCCTCGGCCAAATTCTCGAAACATTTCGAATAGACTTCGCCGGTTCGCCACTTTTTCAAGGACACGCACTTTGACCAACGTTTGTACCGCCGGCCTGGATGTGGGCTTCGCCTCCCTGGATTACCTGCAGATTTTCATCCTGGGCGTGATCCAGGGCATTACCGAGCTGCTGCCGGTGTCCTCCACGGCTCATATGCGCGTGGTACCCGCCCTGCTCGGCTGGCAAGACCCCGGCTCGGCGTTCTCCGCCGCCATGCAGTTGGCGGCGCAGGCGGCGGTGGTCAGCTACTTCTGGCGCGATGTGCGCCAGGTGGTCAGCGGCAGCATCGGTGCAGTACGCCAGGGCGACTACGACAGCCCGTGGTTCAAGCTGGCGGTGGCGATTGTGCTGGCGACGGTGCCGATCTGCATCGCCGGACTGGCGTTGTCCTCGACCCTGAACGCCTGCAACTCGCCGCTGCGCGGACTGATGGTGATCGGGATTTCCTGTGTGGTGATGGCGGTGCTACTGGCGGCGGCCGAGCTGCGAGCCCGGCATACCCGTGAGGTCAGCCAGATGCGCCTGCGGGATGCGCTGATCGTCGGTGTCGCGCAGATTGGCGCGTTGATTCCGGGCGTATCGCGTTCCGGCTCGACCCTCACTGCGGCGCTGTTCCTCAACTTCAAACGCGAAGAAGCCGCGCGCTTTTCCTTCCTGCTGGGCCTGCCGGCCATTGCCCTGGCGGGGTTGAAGGAGCTGTGGGTGCTGCTGCACGCCGAGCTGCCTGCCCATGCCTGGCCGCATTTGCTGTTCGGGCTGGTGGTGGCCAGTGTCTCGGCCTTCTTCGCGATCTGGGGCCTGATGAAATTCCTGGAGCGGTTCTCCACCTGGCCCTTCGTGATCTACCGCGCGCTGCTGGGGGCGTTCCTGATTGTGGCCGTCAGCACCGGGCTGCTGAGTTGATATAACACCCGTCTCAACCCGGCATAAATCTTATGTGGGAGGGGGCTTGCCCCCCCTCCCACATCGACTGCGTTTCATTGTTGGCAGCTGGCGTTTTGTCATGGTTTGTAAAGGGCCAGCAAGGCCGGTCCCTTTTAATTGCAGGACGTTTCCTAGACAATCCTGGCCGCCTTGTGCCTGCTGGAATCGGTGGCTAGTCTGCGGTCCGTCACTGCTCATCAGTGATCGGGTTTAGCAGCCTGACGTCAATAGGCACACGGTTCACATCTGCGTTTATGGTGGCTGTGCGCGGGGCACCTTCGGGTGCGCTGGTTTTCCTATTGACCGGTCTGCTAACCCGCGTACAGCTGCCACCCTCGTTTAGCAGCGTTGGCGGTAGCTCCTTAGCTCAATAGGAGTTGCACAATGAATAAAGTCGTACCCGACCCACCCTTCGATCCCGCCAAAGACCGCGCCGCCTTCAACCGCGCCATCGATCACTATCTCCCCACCCAAGGCATTCACTCCGTCAACGAAGACCTGAGTTTTGAAGATGCCCTGCTCTACACCGCCAGTTTGCTCGACAGTGCGTCGGCGACTGCGTTGGATTGTGGAGAGCAACTGGAAAGCCCGGAGCGGGCGAAGATCTTGGCGGTGTGGCATTTGCTGGAAATTGCCAAAACCACTGTGGATCGCTCCATCAACTGCCTGAAATGCGGTTAGAAAATGTGGGAGGGGGCTTGCCCCCGATGGCGGTGGATCAGGTAAGTAGATGTCAACTGACACTCCGCTATCGGGGCAAGGGTATCTACGCAACCTTTCAGACCCTGACAAATCTCCCTGTGGCGAGCGGGCTTGTCCCGCGTTGGGCTGCGCAGCAGCCCCAGTCAAGAAGATCGCGGTGTATCAGACACTCTGTAGAGGCTGATTTTGGGGCTGCTGCGCAGCCCAGCGCGGGATAAGCCCGCTCATCACGACAGCCCTATCCGCCGCGCTTTTAGCGTTGAGCCAACGTTGTGCAGATACCTACGGCTATCGGGGGCAAGCCCCCTCCCACATTTATGCACCGCGAAAATCTGCAGCATTCAGCCCGAACCGACTCATCTTGTTGTACAGCCCGCCCCGGGACACGTTCAGTTGCCGGGCGGCCAGGCGGATGTTGCCGCCGGGGCTTTTGAGAGCGGCGACGATGGCGTGCCTTTCGTGGCTGCTCAGGTCTTGGGCGGGCTGAGGATCGCCAGCCGCAGTGAATCCACCACCGTGATCCGGTAAGTCACAGCGAAGACCCTGTAACGGTAGGAGCGGCTTGCCCTCCTACCGTGTTGGCCTTCAGTCCAGATCACTCGCGTCATGGCGTTCGGGCAATTGTGCATCGCCCGAGACCCGATTCACCCGCCGCCCACGTTGCACCGCCGGGCGCGCATCAATGGCGTCCGCCCAACGCAGCACATGTTTGTATTCATGCACCGACAGAAACTCTGCTGCCTCATACAGACGACCTTTCACCAATCCGCCATACCAAGGCCAAATGGCGATATCGGCGATGGTGTATTGATCGCCGGCGATGTACTCGCTCACCGCCAGGCGCTTGTCGAGCACGTCCAGTTGACGCTTGGTTTCCATGGCGAAACGGTTGATCGGGTACTCCATCTTGCTCGGCGCATAGGCATAGAAATGCCCGAAGCCACCGCCCAGGTACGGCGCGCTGCCCATCTGCCAGAACAACCACGACAGGCATTCAGCCCGCGCCGCAGGCTCAGAGGGAAAGAACGCGCCGAATTTCTCGGCCAGGTACTGCAGGATCGCGCCGGACTCGAACACGCGAATCGGCTCGGGGCCGCTGTGGTCCATCAGCGCCGGGATCTTGGAATTGGGGTTGACCTCGACAAAGCCACTGCCGAACTGATCGCCGTCACCGATCTTGATCAGCCAGGCGTCGTATTCCGCGCCGCTGTGCCCCAGGGCCAGCAACTCTTCCAGCAGGATGGTGACCTTCTGCCCATTGGGCGTGGCCAGGGAATACAACTGCAGCGGGTGCTTGCCCACCGGCAGTGCCTTGTCATGGGTCGCGCCGGCAATCGGCCGATTGATACTGGCGAAGGTGCCGCCGCTTTCGGTGTCCCAGGTCCAGACTTTAGGGGGTACGTAGTCGGTCATGCTTACGGCTCCAGAGGCATTGGCTATCAACTGAGCGCGTCAGACTAAACCAAAGACCGGGGGTGCGTCACACTCCCCTGCGCGTTATGCACGGGCACCCGCACACGCAGTGCGATCAACAATGCGGCCAGTAACATCAAAATACCCGCGCCCAGAAATACGCCGCCGATACCCGTGACACTGAACATTGCGCCCCCGCCAGCGGCGCCCGCCGCGATTGCCGATTGCACCGACGCCACCACCATGCCACCGGCACTTTCCGCCTGATCGGGAACCGCACGGGCCACCCAGTTCGACCACGCCACTGGTACACCACCGAAGGCCATCCCCCACAGCGCCAGCAGCATCGCTTGACCAGGCAATGACGCGGGCAGCAACACCAGGGCCAACGCCGCAACCCCCACCAATACCGGCATCAGCACCAACGTGCCGCGCGGGTTACGTACCAGCAACCCGCCGGCCAGCAGCGTACCGACGAAATTCGCCGCGCCGAACCCCAGCAACATCAGCGCCAGGCCCTGGGTCCCGACGCCCGTGGTGCTTTCCAGAAACGGTCGGATATAGGTGAACAGCGCAAAATGTGCGGTATGCACAAGAACACAGCCGAACATGCCGATGGCAATGCCCGGGCGCAACAGCACCTCCAACACGGTGCGCAGGCGCGCCGTGCCATTGGGGGCCAGGCGTGGCAGCGTGATGAACTGGAACGCCAGGGTGACCACCCCCACAGCCGCAGCCGCGATAAATGCGCTGCGCCAGCCATACAGACCGCCAAGATAGCTGCCCAGCGGAACGGCGACGACAGTACCCACCGCAATGCCGCTGAAGATGATCGACAGGGCGCGCGGCAGCGACGCGGCCGGCACCAGGCGCATCGCCACGGCCGCCGCCATGCTCCAGAACCCGCCGAGGGCAATACCCAGCAGGATGCGCATCAACAACAGCACCACCAGGCTGGACGAGAACGCCACCAGCAGGTTGGACGCAATCATCAGCGTGGAGAACCCCAACAGCACCAGGCGCCGGTCGATGCCGCGCGTCAGGCCGGGCACCAGCAACCCGGCGAACAAAGCCACCACCGCGGTGACCGTGACTGCTTGGCCAGCCAACGCTTCCGACACGCCCAAATCCAGGGCCATCGGCGTTAGCAGGCTGGCCGGCAGGTATTCGGCCGTGAGCAGGCCGAACACCCCCATCGCCAGGGAAAACACCGCCATCCAGGCCGGAGTGCTCGGTTCAACCCCGCAATTGACAGGGGCGTGGGACACACAATCATTCATCACAAGACATCCTCAGGCTTTAGCGAGACGATCAGTCTAGGTATCGCCATCTGGATGATCTATGATTCAAACCCTTAACTTTTTGACCGAAACCCCGATGCCAACCGACACCGCGTTCACGCTGTCTTCCGAACTGATCAACGAACTGCTGCGCAGCATGCGCCTGCGCGGCGTGCAATACCGGCGCATCCAGGCCGGGCCGGTGTTCGGTATCGGCTTTGCGGCTAAACCGGGTCACGCGTATTTCCATTTCCTGGCCGCCGGCTGCGCGACCTTGCGAATGGAGGACGGCAGCCTCTTTGAACTGTCGGCGGGAAATGCGGTGTTTATCGCCCACGGTGGCGCGCATGCGCTGTTATCCCAACCGGATGCCCCCGTGCAGGACATCGCCAGCTTCGACGCAGCATCGCTGGGCGATACCGTGTGTGCCGTCAACGCCTCGCCCGATGAGCCTGCCAATACCCTGCTGTTCAGCGCCTGCATGGAGTTCGAACTCGACAGCATCCAGGGCCTGGGCAACCTGATGCCGGCCTTGATGCTGATCGACGCCGGCGGCCAGCGTTACCCCGGCCTGATGCCGATCCTGGCAGTGATGGAGCGCGAAGTATCCAGCGCCCGCATCGGCTATGCCGGCATCCTGGCGCGTCTGGCCGATGTGGTGGCAGCGATGATCGTGCGCGGTTGGGTCGAATGTGCGTGCGCCAATGCGTCGGGCCTGGCAGCCGCCTTGCGCGACAACCGCCTGGCGGGCGCCCTGCTCGCCCTGCACCAGCAACCGGGCCGAGACTGGAGCGTGGCCGAGCTGGCGGCGCAGTGTCATACCTCGCGCTCGGTGTTCGCGGACCGTTTCCAAGCCACCCTGGGGGTGCCACCGCTGCGTTACGTAACCGAACTGCGCATGCGCCTGGCCAGTCAATGGTTGACATTGGAGCGCCTGCCCATCGAAGAGGTGGCGTACCGCCTGGGGTATACCTCACAGGCCGCTTTCAGTCGCGCCTACAAACGCATCACCGGGCAACCGCCGGGCGCCAGCCGCCAAGGTTTCAGAAGCCCGGCATAAGGCATGCCTCGTCGACCGACTGAGCCATGCAAGCATTGCGCGGTGCGACCGAGGAACCTTAATCTCCAAACCCATCACCCTGACAGCAATGGAGGCTTCATGAAACTGATCGGTATGCTCGACTCGCCCTACGTACGCCGCGTCGCCATTTCTCTGGATCTGTACGGGGTAGATTTTGTGCATGAGCCCTTGTCCGTGTTCCGCACGTTCGACGAATTTGCGCAGATCAATCCGGTGGTCAAGGCCCCGACCCTGGTGCTGGACGATGGCACGGTGTTGATGGACTCCAGCCTGATCCTGGAGTACCTCGAAACCCTGGCCCCGGCTGACAGGAAGTTGTTGCCCCAGCCGCCTGGCGCACTTGCCCGCGACCTGCACATCCTTGGCTTGGCCCTGGCAGCTTGTGAGAAAAGCGTGCAGATCGTTTATGAGCACAACTTGCGCCCGGCCGAGAAGCTGCACGCGCCGTGGCTCGAACGCGTCAGTGGGCAGTTGCTCGCAGCCTATGGGTTGCTAAACAAGCAGTTGGAGGACAGCGAAGCGCTGACCCAGGCGTCGATTACAGCCGCCGTTGCCTGGTCGTTCAGTCAGTTCACGGTGGCCTCGGTGGTCAAGGCCGATGCGTTTCCCAACCTGCAACGGCATGCCGAGCGGCTGGAGCAGCATCCGGCGTTCAAGCGTTACCCGATCGCCTAAGCGCCGCAGTTCAAATGTGAGAAGGGGCTGGCCCCCGATGGCAGTGGGTCAGTCACTGATGCATTAGCTGACCCACCTTCATCGGGGGCAAGCCCCCTCCCACATTGATCTGGGTTGTCTGAACTGCAGTGTTCGGCTCAGACCCAGCCGCCATCGACAATAAAGTTCTGCGCCGAACACATCGCCGACGCGTCGGAGGCCAGGAACAGCGCCATATTGGCGATATGTTCCGGCAGTACGCTGCCGGGCAGGCACTGGCTGCGCGCGATCAGGTCCTTGGCGGCGTCATCGACCCACATGGCCAGCTGTTTTTCGGTCATCACCCAGCCCGGCACCAGGGTGTTGACGCGGATGCGGTCCGGGCCCAGCTCGCGGGCCAGGGCACGGGTCATGCCGTGGGCGGCAGCTTTGCTGGCGGCGTACACCGGGTAGCCGGCGGAGGCCATCATCCAACCCACCGAACCCAGGTTGATAATCGAGCCGCTGCCGGCGCTTTTCATCATCGGCACCACGGCCTTGGCCGCAAAAAACGCGTGCTTGAGGTTGACCGCGATAAGCCGGTCGAAGGTGTCCGAGTCAACTTCTTCCAGGGTGTGACGCACATCGTTGGCAGCGTTGTTGACCAACACGGTGATCGGGCCGAGGGACTGTTCGAAGCGTCCGATGGCGGCCTTGTAGGCGATCTCGTCGGTGATGTCGCAGCAGACAAACTCCACCGCGTCCCCGCGTGAACTCAACAGCGCCGCCAGGCGTTCGCCCTGGCTTTGCGCGCGATCCACAAAACCGACCTTGGCACCTTGGGCGGCAAACGCGCGAACCATGAATTCGCCGATCCCGGAGGCGCCCCCAGACACCAATACAGTCTTGCCCTTGAGGTCGGGGTAAACGGCGTGCTCAGTACTCATACAATGATGCCTCGCTTAATTAGTCTTATTTTATTTTACGAAACGACGGTTAAAGGCTATAAATTCGCTGTCATAACGACAAAATATCGTTATTAGTAGAACTATTCCACTCAAAACAACAAAAGGAAGTTCGATCATGAAGCACCCTCGATACCTGCTCTCCGGCCTGGCGCTGTCGATGCTGATCGCCAGCGGCGGCGTTCAGGCGGCCGGCTTGTCCAGCGAGCACAAACCCTTCGGTAAAACCAACGACGGCACGCCGGTCGAACAGTACATCCTGCGCAACAGCCACGGCATGCAAGCCACGGTGATCACCTACGGCGGCGTGCTGCAGTCGCTCAAAGTGCCGGACAAGCACGGCAAGGTCGACGACGTGGTGCTGGGCTTCGACGACGTGCAAGGCTATCAGAGCGGTACCGCGTTTTTCGGCGCCACCATCGGACGCTTCGGCAATCGCCTGGCCGGCGGTGCTTTCGAACTGGACGGCAAGCGCTACCAAGTGCCCCTCAACGACGGCCCCAACTCGCTGCATGGCGGCGCCCAGGGCTTTGACAAGCAGGTGTGGAAAGCCGAGCCGGTCAAGGACAAAGATTCGGTCGGCGTGAAGCTGAGTTACCTGTCCAAGGACGGTGAGATGGGCTTCCCCGGCAACCTGACCACCGAGGTCACCTACCGCCTCAACGACAAGAACGAACTGCACATCGACTACAAAGCCAGCACCGACAAACCGACGGTGCTCAACCTTACCAACCACAGCTACTTCAACCTCGCGGGTGCGGGCAACGGCGATATCCTCAAGCAGGTCGCGACCTTGCATGCCAGCCACTACACCCCGGTGAATGCTACGTTGATTCCGACCGGTGAACTGGCGCCGGTCAAGGGCACGCCGATGGATTTCCTCAAGCCGACGCCTATCGGTCAGCACATCAAAGAAGACCATCCGCAGCTCAAGTTTGCCGAGCCGAAACAAGGCGGCTTTGACTTCAACTGGGCCCTGGACACCCAAGGCGACGTCAAGCAACTGGCTGCCGAAGTCCACGACCCCGAATCCGGTCGGCGCTTGCAGCTATACACCAGCGAACCGGGCGTGCAGTTCTACACCAGCAACTTCCTCGACGGTTCGGTGAAGGGCAAAGCCGGCAAGACGTACCTGCACTGGAGCGGGTTTACCCTGGAGACCCAACACTTTCCCGATGCACCGAACCAGCCCAAGTTTGCCTCGACCCGCTTGAACCCCGGGCAGACCTACACCCAACACACCGTGTTCAAGTTCAGCGCTGATTAACACCGCTTTACTGTGGCAGGGCTTGCCCCCGATTGCGGAGTGTCAGTCTGCTTTTTGCTTCTGATACACCGCTATCGGGGGCAAGCCCCCTCCCACATTGAGTCCT
>NZ_JARVSL010000043.1:0-21922 GCF_030209215.1 Pseudomonas sp. efr-133-TYG-23
TTAACTTTGGCACATAGATGCCGTTAGGAAGGGGGCGTCCATTCCATTACCACAGGGTGGCGCGGTACCACCAATCTTTATGCTGACCACAGGGAAGCGCGGTGCCACCTATCTTTATGCTGACCACAAGGAATCGGGGCAAGACACACTCATTGCGGCGCGCCTGCTTTCTTTGGTGAGCAAACTGCGCAAAAGGCTTATCGGATGGACACCGCCGCTCGCGCGCTATGCAGTTTTTTGTAGCTGTCGATCAGGCGCAAATGCCGGTCCAGCCCTTCGAGCTTCATGCTGGTCGGGGTCAGGCCATGGAAGCGCACGCTGCCGTTGACCGAGCCGATCACGGCGTCCATGCGTTCGTCGCCGAACATGCGCCGGAAGTTAACTTCGTAGTCCGCCAGTTCCAGATCGTCGTCCAGTTCCATCTCCAGCACGGCGTTGAGCGCCTGGTAGAACAACCCGCGCTCGGCGGTGTTGTCGTTGTATTGCAGGAACATCTCCACGCACTCCTTGGCCTCTTCGTATTGGCGCAAGGCGAGGAAGATCAGCAGTTTCAGTTCCAGGATGGTCAGTTGGCCCCACGCGGTGTTGTCGTCGAACTCAATGCCGATCAGGGTAGTGATGTCGGTGTAATCGTCCAATTCGCTTTCGATCAAGCGCTCAACCAACGCCTCAAGTTCTGCGTCGTCCAAGCGGTGCAGGTTGAGGATATCGGCGCGGAAAAACAGGGCCTTGTTGGTGTTGTCCCAGATCAGATCTTCCACCGGATAGATTTCCGAATAGTCCGGTACCAGAATCCGACAGGCCGTGGCGCCGAGGTGTTCGTACACCGCCATGTAGGACTCTTTACCCATGTTGTCGAGAATGCCGAACAGCGTCGCGGCCTCCTCGGCGTTGGAATTTTCACCCTGGCCGGAGAAGTCCCATTCGACAAACTCGTAATCCGACTGCGCACTGAAGAAGCGCCACGACACCACGCCGCTGGAGTCGATAAAGTGTTCGACGAAGTTGTTTGGTTCGGTCACTGCCTGGCCTTCGAAGGTCGGCTGCGGCAGGTCGTTCAGGCCTTCGAAACTGCGGCCTTGCAGCAGTTCGGTGAGGCTGCGCTCCAGCGCCACTTCCAGACTCGGGTGTGCGCCGAACGAAGCGAACACGCCGCCGGTGCGTGGGTTCATCAGGGTCACGCACATCACCGGGAACTCACCGCCCAAGGACGCGTCTTTGACCAGCACCGGAAAACCCTGGGCCTCCAAACCCTGAATACCCGCCAGGATGTTCGGGTACTTGGCCAGCACCTCGGCAGGCACGTCCGGCAGGGCGAATTCGCCTTCGATGATTTCGCGCTTCACCGCCCGCTCGAAGATCTCCGACAGGCACTGCACCTGGGCTTCAGCCAAGGTGTTACCAGCGCTCATGCCGTTACTGAGGTAGAGGTTTTCAATCAGGTTGGACGGGAAATACACCACCTCATCATCGGAGCGACGCACGAACGGCAGCGATACGATGCCGCGCGCCTCGTTGCCGGAGTTGGTGTCGAACAGGTGCGAGCCACGCAGTTCGCCATCGCGGTTGTAGACCTTCAGGCAATAGGCGTCGAGGATTTCCGACGGCAGTTCATCGTTCGGGCCGGGCTGGAACCAGCGCTCATCGGGGTAATGCACGAACGCCGCGTTGGCCAGCTCTTCGCCCCAGAACTGGTCGTTATAGAAGAAGTTGCAGTTGAGCCGCTCGATGAACTCGCCCAGGGCCGACGCCAGAGCGCTCTCTTTGGTCGCGCCCTTGCCGTTGGTGAAGCACATCGGCGAGTGCGCATCGCGGATATGCAGCGACCACACGTTCGGCACGATATTGCGCCACGACGCGATTTCAATCTTCATGCCCAGGTCAGCCAGGATGCCGGACATATTGGCGATGGTCTGCTCCAGCGGCAGGTCCTTACCGGCGATATAGGTACCGCCGTCGGACAACGCGCTGGGCATTAACAAGGCCTGGGCGTCGGCGTCGAGGTTGTCTACTTCTTCGATCACGAATTGCGGCCCGGCCTGCACCACTTTCTTCACGGTGCAACGGTCAATGGAACGCAGGATACCTTGACGGTCCTTATCGGAGATGTCCGCCGGCAACTCGACCTGAATCTTGAAAATCTGGTTGTAGCGGTTTTCCGGGTCGACGATGTTGTTCTGCGACAAGCGGATATTTTCGGTGGGGATATTGCGCGTCTGGCAGTACAGCTTCACGAAGTAGGCCGCGCACAGTGCGGACGACGCCAGGAAGTAATCGAAGGGGCCCGGGGCCGAGCCATCGCCTTTGTAGCGAATGGGCTGGTCGGCAATCACCGTGAAGTCATCGAACTTGGCTTCAAGCCGGAGGTTGTCGAGAAAGTTGACCTTAATTTCCATGCGGGCACACCAGAATAACGGGCTAAACAAAAATGGCCGCCATTATGGGGTTTTTCCTCAGGAAATTTCAGGCTTTTGACCAGCGGCGGATCAATTGCCAAATGAATATTAACTTTTTGTGACTTGCCGCCGATGGAGTGGGCGCAACCAGGGAGTAGTCCGAATGCGCAACAATCAGCCCGTAACACAACGCGAGATTTCCCTCGCGCCGCAGCAGAAACTCATCTCCGCCACCGATGTGCAGGGCATGATCACTTACTGCAACGATGCCTTTGTCGAAATCAGCGGCTTTGAACGTGACGATCTGATCGGTGCGCCCCAGAACATCGTGCGTCACCCCGACGTACCGCCGGCCGTATTCGCGCACATGTGGAGCGCGCTCAAACAGGGCTTGCCCTGGATGGGCATCGTCAAGAACCGCTCGAAGAACGGCGACCATTATTGGGTCAACGCCTACGTCACACCGATATTCGATGGCAGCCGGGTGGTCGGTTTCGAGTCGGTGCGGGTCAAGCCCACTGCCGATGAAATCCGCCGCGCCCAGGCCCTCTATCAACGGATCAGCCAAGGCAAAACCGCTGTACCGCGCCAGGACGCCTGGCTGCCCCATCTATTGAGCTGCGTGCCCTATCTGGCCAGCGGTATTGCCGGCAGCCTGGCCGGGTTGTTTCTCAGTGCGCCAGTGGCGGTCGCGGTCGCCGTGACGGTGGCGGTGCCCATCGGCCTGCTTTGTTCGAGCGCCCGCCATGGCAGCACCTTGCGCCTGCTGCAAGGGGTCGAGCCGTCCACCTCGGATGCGTTGATCGCGCAGATGTACAGCGACGCTCGCGGCCCGCAGGCACGTTTGGAAACCGCCTTCCAGAGCCAGAACGCACGCCTGAAAACGTGCCTCACCCGCTTGCAGGACAGTGCCGAACAACTCAGCACCCTGGCCGGTCAGTCCGACCAACTGGCTTCCGCCAGCTCCCGGGGCCTGGACCGTCAGCGCGTGGAGACCGAACAGGTCTCGGCCGCCGTCAATCAGATGGCCGCCACCACCCAGGAGGTCGCCAGCCATGTGCAACGCACCGCCGACGCTACCCAGCAAGCCAACGTATTGACCGGCCGTGGCCGCGACGTGGCGCGCGATACTCGCCAGGCCATTGAGCGTTTGTCGGCGGTGGTCGGCGAGACCGGCGTCACCGTGGCGCAACTGGCCCGCGACAGCGATGAAATCGGCAGCGTGGTCGATGTGATCAAAGGCATCGCCGACCAGACCAACCTGCTGGCCCTCAACGCCGCCATCGAAGCAGCCCGCGCCGGTGAACAGGGGCGCGGCTTTGCCGTAGTGGCCGACGAAGTCCGTCAGCTGGCCCAGCGCACCACGCAATCGACCACTCAGATCCATGGGCTGATCACGCAGTTGCAGGCGTCCTCCAACAACGCCGTGCAAAGCATGCAGAACGGCCAGCGCCAAGCCCAGGAAGGCGTGGCGTGGGTGCTGGAGGCCGACCAGGCGTTGGTAGGCATCAGTGAGGCGGTGTCCCATATCACCGACATGACCACCCAGATCGCCGCCGCCACCGAGGAGCAAAGCGCGGTGGCCGAAGAGATCAGCCGCAATATCACCACCATTGCCGAACTGGCCGATCAGACCTCGGTACAGGCCCGTCAATCGACAACCCTGAGCAAGGAGCTGACCGACACCGCGTCGACTCAGTACGCGTTGGTCGAGCGGTTCAATCGCTAGGCCAAACCTGCAGCGGTGCGCGGGGATGCATCCAAGGCAGCGTCAAGGCTGCCGGCGATACATCCCCGTCAGGTAGTCGGGGAAGTCCGGCTCCGCGTTGTGCTTGATCACCGCAAAATCTTTTACCAACTGAATGTGGTACGGGCCAGTGCCTTTGGCGGCCAGGGGTGCGCGCACAATGATCAGGTTGTCGGTTTCCATCGGCACACGCTGTTGCGTGGTGACAATGGGTTTGCCGGTGCCGGTGTCGTTGAGGGTCACGCTGAATTCAGCCACTTCCCGGCCTTGGGCGTCGCGCTGCGGCAGGATCTTCAGGTCGAGGTCACCGTCGCGACCCAGGTAGTCGTCGCGCATCTGATAGTGGCCGCTGCGTTGGTCGCGGGCCACGTCGCCGTACTTGGCGTACTCCGGCTCGCGGTCCACGGCGTGCAGTTGCACCGTCAACTCAGACGCGCCCTTCTTGCCGCTGCCGACCCAGGCACCGCTGTAATCGAACGGTTCGACGCCAGCGCGGGTGATCTGCCAGGTGCCGGTCTGATGCCCATCCTCGGTCGATTCGTGCAGGTAAACGAAGGGTTTGTCGTCGTAGTCGCCCATCGACCCCACCAGTTTGATCGGCTTGCCACTGCCACTTTTGGTGTAGCGCACTTCGCCGATCAGTACCTCGCCTTGCTGCTGATACCAGAGCTGCACCGGGATCTTGCCGTTGAGGGTGCCGGCGAGCATCTGTGGGTCTTCGTTGACCGGCCCTTCCAGTCGAGGGGTTTCGTGCCATTGGCCGTCCTTCCATTCGCCAGTGGTGCGCAGCATGTAGCCCTTGGGCATGCTGGTGTCGTCATCGTCGCTGGCGGGGACTTCTTGTTGCGTATAGGCGCTGAGTCGCACCAGCTCGCCGTTGCGCATTTGCCAACGGCTGGCGCGGGTCCAGCAGCAGCCACGGTCGGTCTGCGAATGGATGATGCCGTCCTTGGGGGTGACCGAGAACATGCCGCCGGAGGTTTCGTTAGCCAGGTCCGTGAGGGGGCGGTTGAGCACCCAGCGCGGTTGCTGGGGGTCTTGCAGGTACACATCGTAGTTCGACTGAAAGCCTGCATCGGCGCCGTCGCCGTTGCGAATCGCCAGGTCCTGGCGGCCGTCCTGGTCGATATCGGCGAAATACACCACGCCGTCTTCGCCGACCAAGCGCCAGTCCAGGGTCTTGCCGTTGCTATCGAGCGGCACTCCGGCGGCGGGGGTGGAAAATTGCTGGAGGATCGCCAGGGAGGTTTTGTCGCGCAGCGTGATCAGCGCCGGCGCCAGTTGCTGCAAGTCCTGCGGCACATCCGGGAACAGCACTTCGACAAGAAACTGGCCGCTGGGGTCATTCAGCGAAAACGAGCGGGGTTCGGCCATGGCCGGGGCCGCGAACATCGTAGAGACAAGCACTGCGCTGACGAGCGAACGCATGTAAAGCATCCTTGCTGAAATCCGGGGGCCGCAGTGTAAAGGCAAACCGTGAACAAATCGCTGTTGATGCGCGCGGGTGCGCTGCTATGTTGCGTGCTTCTGACGCGAAGGGGATGCCATGGAACCGTTAGCCGACAACAAGTCCGACACAGATAAAACTGTGGGAGGGGGCTTACCCCCGATGGCGGCGTGTCAGCTGGCTTATCCATTACTGAGCCAGCCTGATCGGGGGCAAGCCCCCTCCCACATTGGGCTCTATGCTGTCTGGGCTCATTGTGTTTCAAAGGCTAGGTTCAGCAGTCCAGCTCCGCCCCCCCGACACCAAGCCCGGCACAGATAAAAACTGTGGGAGGGGGCTTGCCCCCGATGGCGGCGTGTCAGCTGGCTTATCCATTACTGAGCCAGCCTGCTCGGGGGCAAGCCCCCTCCCACATTTGGCTCTGTGCTGTCTGGGCTCATTGTGTTTCAAAGGCTAGGTTCAGCAGTCCAGCTCCGCCCCCCCGACACCAAGCCCGACACAGATAAAACTGTGGGAGGGGGCTTGCCCCCGATGGCGGCGTGTCAGCTGGCTTGTCCATTACTGAGCCAGCCTGATCGGGGGCAAGCCCCCTCCCACATTGGGCTCCGTGCTGTCTGGGCTCATTGCGTTTCAAAGGCTAGGTTTGCAGCAGTCGAGCTCCGCCCGGCACCAAGCCAGATGCAGATAAAAACTGTGGGAGGGGGCTTGCCCCCGATGGCGGCGTGTCAGCTGGCTTATCCATTACTGAGCCACCTTGATCGGGGGCAGGCCCCCTCCCACCTTGGGCTCTGTGTAGCTCCGGATTCAGCAGGACACTTGCACCTCCACCACCCCACCCTTCAACCGCGCCGGCCATACCCGCAGGCGTTGGTGTGGGGTTTCCAGGCACTGGCCGTCCTGCAAGCGGTAATGCTGTTTGTAGATCGGCGCGGCCACCACCAGCTCGCCCTTGATGTTGCCCACCAGGCCACGGCCGATCACGTTGGCGCCGGACTCCGGGTCGTGGTTGTCGATGGCGTAGAGCGTCTGCGCTTCGGCGTCAGGCAGGTAGAACAGCGCGACTTGCGCGCCATCAAGCCACACCACCACGCCGGAATTGCGCACCAGGTCGCCCTCATTGCAGACGTTTTTCCAAGTGGCAAGTGTGCGTTGGGTATTGGACTGGCTCATCATGCAAGTTCCTCGGTAACAGCAATCAGGTTGAGTTCGGCGGCCATTATCGGACGGCGCTGGCCCCGTTCCTGGACGAAGTGGATGTCCGGGTCTGGGCGCTTGTCGTTGACGAAGGTGCGGAAGCGTTTGAGTTTTTCCGGGTCCTTGAGGGCGTTGGCCCATTCGCATTCATAGCGGTCGACCACCAGTTGCATCTGCGCCTCCAGCTCGGCGCCCAAACCCAGGCTGTCGTGCAGGATCACGTCCTTGAGGAAATCCAGCCCGCCTTCCAGGCTTTCGCGCCAGACCGAAGTGCGTTGCAACTTGTCGGCGGTGCGGATGTAGAACATCAGGAAACGGTCGATGTAGCGGATCAGCGTGGCGTCGTCGAGGTCGGTGGCGAACAGTTCGGCATGGCGCGGGCGCATGCCGCCGTTGCCGGCGATGTAGAGGTTCCAGCCCTTCTCGGTGGCGATCACGCCCACGTCCTTGCTCTGGGCTTCGGCGCATTCGCGGGTGCAGCCGGACACCGCGAACTTGAGCTTGTGCGGCGAGCGCAGGCCCTTGTAGCGGTCCTCGATCAGCAGCGCCATTTTCACGCTGTCTTGTACGCCGTAACGGCACCAGGTGCTGCCGACGCAGGATTTGACCGTACGCGTGGACTTGCCATACGCATGCCCCGTCTCGAAACCGGCGGCGATCAGCTCGCCCCAGATATCCGGCAGTTCGTGCAGTTGCGCGCCGAACAGGTCGATGCGCTGGCCACCGGTGATCTTGGTATAGAGGTTGTATTTCTTCGCCACCTCGCCGATCACGATCAGCTTCTCAGCAGTGATCTCGCCCCCCGGAATCCGTGGCACCACCGAGTAGGTGCCGTTCTTCTGCATATTGGCCATGAACGTGTCGTTGGTGTCCTGCAACGGCACCAGCGACGGGTCCATGATCGGCTGGTTCCAGCACGATGCCAGGATCGAGCCCACCGCCGGTTTGCACACATCGCAACCGGTGTGGCCACGGCCATGTTTGGCCAGCAGTTCGTCGAACGTGATCACCCCCTCCACGCGCACCAGGGCGTACAACTCCTGGCGGGTATAGGCGAAGTGTTCGCACAGACTCTTGTCGACACTGACGCCACGGGCCACCAGCTCATGTTCGAACACCTGCTTAAGCAGCCCGGCGCAGCCACCGCAGCCGGTGCAGGCTTTGGTCTGCGCCTTGAGCACGCCGAGGTCGCCGCAGCCGCCATCGATGGCCGCACAGATCGCGCCTTTGGTGACGTTGTGGCAGGAACACACCGTGGCCGATTCCGGCAACGCGCCAGGGCCGAGGGTCGGTGCACCGGCCGACGACGGCAGGATCAGGCTGGCGGGCTCGGCCGGCAAGGCGATGCCGTTCTGCAGATATTGCAGCAGCGTGTCGTAGTAGCTGTTGTCGCCGACCAACACCGCGCCGATCACCTGCTTGCCGGCCGCGTCCACCACCAGGCGGCGGTAGCTGGCGGTGGCCTCGTCGATAAACTGATAGCTGCGCGCGCCCGGTGTGTGGGCGTGGGCATCGCCGATGGAGCCCACATCCACGCCAAGCAACTTGAGCTTGGTGGACATATCCGCGCCTACAAACGGCTCGGCGCCCTGCCCGCACAGCAACGCCGCCACGCCACGGGCCATCTGGTAGCCGGGCGCAACCAGGCCGAACAAGCTGCCGTTCCACGAGGCACACTCGCCGATTGCATAGATATGCGGGTCGCAGCTCCGGCATTCGTCGTTGATCGCCACCCCGCCGCGCGGACCGATTTCCAACCCGGCCTGGCGCGCCAGGGCGTCCTGGGCGCGGATACCGGCGGAAAACACGATAAGGTCGGTTTCCAGAAATTCGTCGTTGGCGAAATTCATGCGATAGCGGTATTGCTCACCGGCGCTGATCGATTGCGTGGCACGCGACAAATGCACGCCAACGCCCAGCCGTTCGATCTGCGCCTTGAGCGCCAAACCGCCGAAGTCATCCAGTTGCACCGGCATCAGGCGCGGCGCGAACTCCACCACATGGGCTTCCAGGCCGAGGCTTTTAAGGGCGTTGGCCGCCTCCAGGCCGAGCAACCCACCGCCGACCACCACGCCGCGCCGCGCATTGGCAGCGGCGGCACGAATGGCGTCTAGGTCTTGCAGGGTGCGGTACACCAGGCGCGAGTCACCTTCGGCACCTTCGATGGGCGGCACAAACGGGTACGAACCGGTGGCCAGCACCAGTTTGTCGTAGGTCACGCGGCCCTGGGCGGTGACCACCTGGCGCTGGGTGCGGTCGATGTCCAGCACCTGCACACCAAGGTGCAAGGTCACCCCCGGCGTCTGGTACAACGCCGCGTCGGATAACGCCAGCGACTCGGCATCGCGGCCGGTGAAGTACTCGGACAAATGCACGCGGTCATAGGCACGCATCGGCTCTTCGCTGAACACATGCAGTTGGTAGTGATCCAGCGCGCCGCGTTCGATCAACTGCTCCACGCAGTGATGACCGACCATGCCATTGCCGACGACGATCAGGGTTTGCAGCTGGTTCAAACTGGCGTTATTGGCGTTCATATAAGCACCCGACAAAGCTCATCACGGTTTGAAAAAAAGCAAAAAAAAACGCCTGAAACCTTACGGTTCCAGGCGTCTTTGCCTGTTCTTATACGGTTGGCATCGGACGACTTCGCCGATTCCACCGCTATTGCCCATGTTGTCGATCGTCGTTGACCGAAGGGGGTTGTCGGGGATCTTGCAGGCTCTGTGCCAACCTGTCGCGACCCCGTACTCACGGCCTCAACGCCGGTTTAACCCTTGCGATTGCGCCTCCAACTGGTGCGCGGCGCGTCATAAAAGGGCACGGGTCGCTTGCTCTCGCCAGTCGGCACAACGGCAGCAAGCGCCGTCGGCACCGTCAGTAAGGCGTGTGCAGGAACATGGCGCGCCGCTTGCTAGGTACAGCGCAACAGAGCAGTCAACGCTGATTGCCCATCCACGACAAAGGCGCCGTGTAATCCCCGTTTCCAACGGAGGGTTACGCGGCGCTTTTTTTTGCCGGGCAGAAAAGGTTCGAGGGTTATCGATGGCAAACCAACACGTACGCAGTGTGTGCCCCTATTGTGGCGTGGGCTGCGGCATCGTCATGCAGGTCCAGGACAACACAGTGGTCAAGGTGATCGGCGACCCTGACCACCCCACCAACGCCGGGCGCCTGTGCACCAAGGGCACTACCTGCGGGCAAGCCATTGCCGAGTCCGGGCGCATGGAGAACGCTTACTTGCGCCAGGCTCGCGACCGCGACCCGGTACGCATCGCCATGGACGAGGCCATCGCCAAGACGGCCGGGCGCCTGCGCAACGTGCTGGAGCGACATGGCCCCGATGCCTTGGCGTTTTACGTCTCCGGGCAGATGTCACTGGAGGCCCAATACCTGGTCAACAAGTTGGCCAAGGGTTTTGTGGGCACCCGCCATATCGAATCCAATTCACGGCTGTGCATGGCCAGCGCCGGCAGCGGCTACAAACTGTCCCTGGGTTCCGACGGGCCGCCGGGCTCTTATGAGGACTTCGATCGCGCCGACCTGTTCTTCGTGATCGGCGCCAATATGGCCGACTGTCACCCCATCCTGTTCCTGCGCATGATGGACCGGGTCAAGGCCGGGGCGAAGTTGATCGTGGTCGACCCACGGCGCAGCGCCACCGCCGACAAGGCGCACCTGCACCTGCCGATCAACCCCGGCACCGACCTCGCATTGCTCAACGGCTTGCTGCACCTGCTGGTGAAAAACGGCCACACCGACCCGGCCTTTATCGCCACCTTCACCGAGGGTTGGGAGGTCATGCCCGCGTTCCTGGAGGACTATTCGCCGCAGCAGGTCGCCGCCATCACCGGCCTGGCCGAAGCCGACATTCGCCAGGCCGCCACCTGGATCGGCGAGGCCGCCGAGTGGATGAGTTGCTGGACCATGGGCCTCAACCAGAGCACCCATGGCACCTGGAACACCAACGCGCTGTGCAACTTGCACTTGGCCACCGGCGCCATCTGCCGCCCGGGCAGTGGGCCGTTTTCCCTCACCGGCCAACCCAATGCCATGGGCGGGCGCGAGATGGGTTATATGGGCCCGGGCCTGCCGGGGCAACGTTCGATGCTGGTGGACACCGACCGCGCCTTTATCGAAGACCTGTGGCAGATCCCCGCCGACCGCCTGCCGCGGCAGGCCAGCGACGGCACCGTGGCGATGTTCGAGCAAATGGCCGCCGGGCAAATCAAAGCCTGCTGGATCATCTGCACCAACCCGGTGGCCAGCGTGCCGAACCGGCAAACCGTGCTCGATGGGCTGCAGGCCGCCGACCTGGTGATCACCCAGGACGCGTACCTCGACACCGAAACCAACCGCTATGCCGACATCCTCTTGCCCGGCGCGCTGTGGGCCGAAGCCGAAGGGGTAATGATCAACTCCGAGCGCAACCTGACCCTGATGCAACCAGCCGTACAGCCGCCGGGCGACACCCTGGCCGACTGGCAGATCATCGCCCGCGTCGCCTGTGCAATGGGCTATGCCGAGGCGTTCACCTACGCCGACGCCAGTGAGGTGTTCGAAGAACTCAAACGCGCCTGCAACCCCGCCACCGGCTATGACCTGCGCGGCGCCAGCTATGAGCGGCTGCGCCAGACACCGTTGCAATGGCCGCTGGCATCGGCCGAGTCGGCGCCGCGCAACCCGATCCGCTACCTCGCACACGGCACGTTGCGCTTCGCCACCGCCAGCGGCAAAGGTCAGTTCTTTGCGCGCCCGCACCTGCCACCGGCGGAGCTGCCCGACGATGGCTTCCCGTTCGTGCTCAACACCGGGCGCTTGCAGCACCAATGGCACACCCTGACCAAGACCGGCAAAGTCGCCACGCTGAACAAACTCAACCCCGGCCCCTTTGTCGAGATCCACCCCGATGACGCCGTGCGCCTGGGCCTTCAGACCAAGCAGCCAGTGCAAGTGCGTTCGCGGCGCGGCTACGCGGTATTGCCTGCGTTGATCAGCGACCGCGTGCAACCGGGCCAATGTTTCGCGCCCTTTCACTGGAACGACGTGTTTGGCGAACATTTGGCGATCAACGCGGTGACTTCGGATGCGGTCGACCCGATGTCGTTGCAGCCGGAATTCAAGTGCTGCGCCGTCACCCTGGAACGTGTCGAGCTGATCGACCATCAGTTCCTCGACTCGCCCACCCAGGCGACCACCGACCTTCCCCTTTGCGCAACGGAACCCGCCATGTCGCGCATCGACGCCTTCGCCGAAATCGCTGGCCTGCGTAGCGTCATCCCGCCGCCACTGAGCGACAGCGAACGCACCTACCTCGCCGGCTTTGTCAGCGGCCTGCGCGCCGACAACGCACGCCAGGCCGGTGGTGTGCCGGTGCTACCGCCCACGGCGCCGTTAGCCGACGAGGCGCGGCTGTGGGTCGACGGTTTGCTCGGCGGGCTGTTCAGTCGCGCCTCGCCGGCCAATGCCAACACACTGCCCGCCTCTCCCGCCGTGACCTTGCTGTGGGCTTCCCAGACCGGCAATGCCGAAGCATTGGCCGAGCGCTGTGCCCAGCGCCTGCGTGAGGCTGGGATCAGCGTCGAGCTGAGCGCAATGGCGGATTTCCCAGCGAGCCGACTGGCAAGCACCCAGAACCTGGCATTGATCAGCAGCACCTTCGGCGACGGCGACCCACCGGACAATGGCGCAGGTTTCTGGCACAGCCTCAGCCGTGTCGAAACGCGCCTGGAGTCCCTGCGGTTTGCGGTGCTGGCCCTGGGCGATCCGAACTACGAGCAGTTCTGCAAGCACGGCAAACGCCTTGATCAACGCCTGCTGGAGCTGGGGGCCACCCGCCTGTTGGAGCGCGTCGATTGCGACACCGAATTCCAAGCGCACGCCGATGCCTGGCTGCTGCGCTTGCAGCACAGCCTCAACCCGGCCAAGGCGCCGGCAGCCGCCACACCCGCCGGCAAGACCAAGCTGTACGGTTCGCGCCTGCTGCTCAACCGCCATCTCAACCCCCATAGCCGCCATAAAGAAACCCGCCAGTTCGCCCTGGACCTGGCCGACTCCGGGCTCAGCTATGAAGCCGGCGATGCCCTCGGCGTGCGGCCGCGCAACTGCCCCGAACTGGTCCACGAACTGCTCGAATTGACCGGCCTGAAGGCGTCGGCCAGCGTCACTATCGACACCTTCGGCGAGGTCTCGCTGCAACAGGCGTTGACCCAGCACTTCGAAATCGCCCGGCCCAGCAGCGAGACCCTGGCGTTTATCGCCGAGCGCAGCGCCGATGGGGGGCTTGAGCAGTTATTGCGGCCCGAGCACAAGGCCGAATTGAACGGCTGGCTGTGGGGTCGGCAACTGGCGGACGTGCTACACGCCTACCCCATTGAGTGCTCGGCGGACGAGCTGCTGGGCACCCTGCGGCGTCTGCAACCGCGCCTCTACTCGATTGCGTCCAGCGCCAAGGCCCACCCCGGTGAAGTCCACCTGACCGTCGCGGCCGTGCGCTATGGCAAACGCAAAGGCGTGTCCTCGACCTTTCTCGCCGACCGCGTCGGCGACGGTGAAGTGCCGGTGTTCGTGCAGCCGTCCAAACATTTCCGCCCCCCCAGCGACGGCGATGTGCCGACGATCATGATCGGCCCTGGCACCGGCGTGGCGCCGTTTCGCGCGTTTTTGCAGGAGCGCCGCGCCCTCGGGCACCCGGGGCGTAACTGGCTGTTCTTCGGCGAGCAGTACGCCGCCAGCGACTTTTATTACCAAGACGAGCTGCAAGGCATGCAGCGCGACGGCCTGCTGACCCACCTGAGCCTGGCGTTCTCCCGCGATCAGGCGCAAAAAATCTATGTGCAGGACCGCATCCGCGAGCAAGGCGCCGAGCTGTGGCGCTGGCTGCAGGACGGCGCCAAGGTGTACATCTGCGGAGACGCCAGCCATATGGCTAAGGATGTTGACCAGGCGCTGCGCCAGATCGCGCAAACCCACGGCGGGCTGGGCCCGGAGCACGCCGTGGACTACTGGCGCCAACTGAGTGAGCAAAAACGCTATCTGCGTGATGTGTACTGATTGGATACAGAACAATCGTCGATTGTATTGTGTACAAAAAACCCTAAAGGTTTACCAAGAGCGCGCCGAAACAGCAGTGATAGCAAATCGCCTCGCCTGGTTCAGGGGGCGTGGCGATTTGGCCGCCCTCCACGCTGATGGTCGTCTCGATGAAAATAAAAAATAAGCTTGTGCTGGCTTTTGTTTCGGTTGCGTTTATCCCAGTGAGCCTGGTGGCCGTCATCTCAGTGATGAACACCCGGACTCAGGCGGTGGATCAGTTCATCGACGGCAGTAACCGGGAAATCCGCCAGATCGATGGCAATATCCGCCAGTTCTTCGACGGCACGATGCAAAACGTCGATCAAATGGCCACGGATTCTGTATACACCTCGGTCAGCACGCTAAAGAATTACCAACCCGCCGACGCTGCCGCCCAACCGCTGCCCGCCGAAGCGCAAACGGTGATCGAGCGCTTCGCCCGCTATGGCGCCACCCACCCGGCGGCGGCGATCCTGTCCATCGGTCTGGAGGACGGCACCTACGCCAAATGGCCGGACGATCCGCAACTGGCCAAATACGACCCGCGCGCACGCCCCTGGTACAAAGCGGCGATGGCCAGCCCCGGCAAGACCGTGCGCACGCCGGCCTATTACTACGATAAAGACGACGTGGCCCTGGTAGGCACCGCACGCGCCATGCTCGACAGCGCTGGCAAACCCAAAGGGGTATTCGTAGTCAGCGTGTCGCTGAAGAACCTGACCGAACTGGTCAAGAGCATCAAGCTCGGCGACAGCGGTTACGTGATGTTGATCGAGGACGGCGTGGTGCTGGTCGACCCACGGGACGCCGCCCACAACTTCAAACCGCTGAAAGACTTGGGTACGGCCTACGTGCAATTGGCGCAAACCACGCAAGGCTCCACCGAAGTGGAGATCGACGGTGTGCGCTACATGGCCAACGTGTGGACTTCTCCCGGCCTGGGCTGGCGTTATATCGGCCTGATCGAAAAAAGCGAAGTGATGGCCGAGGCCACGCGCATGACCTACCTCACCGCCATCATCGTCGGCGTGCTGGTGTTGATTTTCGGCCTGATCGCCGCAGCGTTCTCCAAAGTGATCGTCAAGCCGATCGGCCAGGTCAGCACCGGCCTGCAGTCGATTGCCGAGGGCGAAGGCGACTTGCGCCATGAGCTGCGGGTACACGGCAAGGACGAAACCGCCGAACTGGCCGGCTGGTTCAACAAGTTTCTCGCCGCCATTCGCCAGTTGATCCAGCACATCGGCGCGGCCTCGGCCAACCTGCATAACGCGTCGAAGGTCAACAGCGAGGTGGCCCACAACATGAACGAGGCTGCCGGTCGCCAGCGCGAGGCGGTAGAACTGGTGTCCACTGCATTCAATGAAATGGTGGCCACCGCCAACGAAGTCGCCCGCTCCTGCAGCGGCGCGGCCGAATCCGCCGAGAATGGTCACCGCCGCGTGGCCGAGGGCAAACAACAGATCGAAGCGACCACCGACAACGTCAACCGCCTGGGCCGCCGCTTGAGCGAATCGTCCCAGGCCATGGTCGAGCTGGAGGCCGGCAGCCGCAGCATCAACCAAATCCTCGGCACCATCCGCGCGATTGCCGAACAGACCAACCTGCTGGCCCTCAACGCTGCCATCGAAGCGGCCCGTGCCGGCGACCAGGGCCGCGGCTTTGCCGTGGTAGCCGACGAAGTCCGCGCCCTGGCCAAGCGCACCTCCGACTCCACGGGCGAGATCGAACACCTGCTCGGCACCCTGGAAAGCAAAACCCAGGAAGTCACCCAGAAGATGGACAGCTGCATGGACCTGTCCAAAGCCAGCGTGTCGTCCATCGAAAACGCGCGGGACAGCTTCGAAGGCATCCAGACCTCGGTCAACGAAATCCGCGACCAGAACCTGCAAATCTCTGCCGCCGCCGAGGAACAACACAGCGTGGCTGAAGAGATCAACCGGCATATCCAGCAGATCTACGACGAAGCACGTTTGGTGGAAAGCCTGGCCAACTCGGCCCAGGATGACTCAGGGCGCCTGTCGAAGCTGTCGGATGAGTTAAATGGATTGGTGGGGCGGTTTAAGTCCTGAGGAGGGTTTCGCGCTGCTGTGAAACCAACCACTCCACAAATACCTGCAGCCGCGCGCAGAACTGATCGCCCGCGGCGCCAGGGTTGCGCGCTTCAAACAGAAAGAACGCTACCTAGGTGACCATCGCCGGGTGGCTCTGGAGGAACATCGCCACATGCTCTTCCAGTGTTTGTGGCCACATCGTTGCCGCTTCCGAGCGCAATATCTGCGTCGCCCTGATCAGTTTGCGCGACGCTTCACGCTGCAAGCGCAGCCGATCCGCCTCGATAACCGTTTGCCCGATAGCGCAGATATAGCTGTTCAATACCGAATAGACGTCACCATTCAACGCCAGCGCGATTTCACGGCATGGGCGAAACCGCTCGAAATGGACGCAGAGGTCATTGCCCCAAATACAACGACACTGATGCTTGAGCCAGAACCCCCAAAGATTGCGGTTTTCAACCGCCATGACCTGCGCGCGCTCGCCGATATCGAAGTCGACTTTGGTGACGTGCGGGTGACGCCGTTCAAGTTCACGGCGAACGCGTTCCAATTGCTCTGCTACCTGCGGGGTCTGCGGCTCGCGCAGCACCAGTGTAAGGTCCAGGTCGGACTGGCCGGGCGTCGCGTCACCCCGTGCGACGCTGCCGTAAACATACAAGCCATCGAGCCCCAACGTTTGCTGCGACAGCAGTGAGCAGGCATCCGCCAGCACCGACTGATACTCAGGCTGCACGGGCGCCTGCGCAACGGAGCGGATATAGCCCTCGGCGTCCAGGCCTTGTGACGCTGACACGCTCACGGCCGATGCACTTCAATCACCAGCCCCTCGCCCTCGCTCGGCACACAGAAATGCCGGGTGATCAGGTCAAACTCGGTGTCGGTGGCGGCAAAGTCGTGTTCGCCGCCGGCATTGCGCGCATGCAGGCGGGCGCGGCAGGTGGCGTCGTCCAGTTCCAGGTAATGCAGGCAGTGCGGCACTTGGGCGCTGTGGGCCAGGCTCAACAGCCATTCGCGATTGGCCAGGGTGTTGGCCGGAAAATCCAGCACCACATTGACGCCGGACTTGAGCAGGTCGATTACCAGTGGCCCCACCACCCCACGCATGCGTTGCGCACAGCGCAGGTAGTCAGCGATGGACAACACTTCACCGGGGTACAGTTGCGCCAGCCATGTGTCTTCGCTGAGCAGGATCGCACGGTGTTCAGCCACCAGGCGCCTGGCCAGTGTGGACTTGCCGGAGGCGATCTTGCCGCACAACAGGTGCAGAGTGGGCATGGCAGGAAACTCCTTTTTCTTCACGTGGCCTGGGATTGCCAATACTCGTAGAACGCCAACGATGCCACGTTCTTATCCTTGGCCTCCAGCATGATGTCGAAGCGATCCAGAAACTGCAGGGCGTAGTCGTTGGTCCAGCGGTTCCACATCTGTTCGCTATGGGCGTACAGGTCGCGCTTGGACACCACCTGCAACAGCGCATCCATCTCCAGCTTGCGTTCGGCGTCGAACCCCAGGTCTTGCAGACGCTCCTGAGGCTGGGAGTAGTGCATGGTCGGGCGCACGCCGCGCCAGCTGTCGATCACCCGGGCGACCCGTGGGGAATCGGGGTCGATATAGGCCTGCTCATGAATCCAGCAATGGTGGATATCGAGTACCACCGGGGCCAGATCGGCGACTTGCAGGCAGTGATCCAGGCCGTAGGTCTTTTCATCGTTTTCGAAGGTAATGCAGTGACGCGCCACCTCCGACAGCCGCGCCCACACCGCGCGTGTACCTTCCACGCCCAGGCGGCCGGCGATATGCACGTTGCATTTGAGATCCTGGAAGCGCCGGCCATAGCCCATCATGCGGATCATATCGGCGTGGTACTCAAATTCGGCCACGCTGTTTTCCACCACATTGGGGTTTTCCGAGCCGAGCACGCAGTACTGGCCGGGATGAAACGACAGGCGAATGTCCGAGGCCCGCGCCAACTCGCCGATGGCGGCGAAGCCCTCGATCAGTTGCTGTTGGATGGCCGGGTCGCGGTAGACGCCCGCCACTTTGGGGTGGCTGTAAAACGGCAGCAGATCGCTGCTCAGGCGCAACATGCGCAGGGTCGGCGGCAGCGTGGCGACGTACGCCAACAGCTGCAATTGCGCCGCCAGGTTGTGGGTGACCACCTCCACCAATTTGTCCCGGGCGACCCTGGTGTCGACGCTGTCCATCCAGCGCAACGTAGTGGTGCGCGGGTTGAATGGGCCTTCGATAAGTTTCAGGGCACCGGTCGAGAGCTGGCGGTCGGGGTGCTTGTATTGGCAGGCAAAGCCGATGCGAGGGTGGGTCATGGAAGGGCCTGGGCTGAGTGAGGGCGAGATCATAAGGGCTTGGGCCGGGGAACACGCAACGCGGTTCATAATATTTCGACACGTATCCTCGGCATAACATCTATGAACTTTCCTACAAATGACGCGTTCCTTTCCTATGCGAAGTCATCGCATCCCTGAGCCCAGGGCGCCGAACAAGTAAGGAGCCGCTTACCCCATGACTACCCTCCCCACCTACCCCGATATTCGGCCAGGTCCGTTGCACGCGACCTTGCTGGCCGGCGGCGTGCCGCTATTTTTGGGCGCGTTGCTCAGTGACATTGCCTACGCCCAGACCTTGCAGATTCAGTGGGCCAACTTCGCGTCCTGGCTGATTGCCGGTGCGCTGGTTTTCTGTGGTTTGGCGCTGCTGTTCGCGTTGGTGAACCTGCTGCGCGCGACCCACAAAGCCGGGCGGCCCGTCGTTTATGTGCTGCTGCTGTTGGTCACTTGGGTGCTGGGGTTGATCGATGCCTTCCAGCACGCCAAGGACGCTTACGCCATGATGCCCGCCGGCCTGGTGCTGTCGGCCATTGTGACCGTGCTGGCGATCCTCGCCACCTGGACCGGCCTGCGCACCGGAGGTGCCCGATGAAAACCTGCTTCCCATTGACCGTGCTCAGCGCCGCCCTGCTGCTGAGCGCTTGCGGCGCCGAAGGCGACAAAACCCAGGCCCGCGGCCCCGACCCCAAACTGCCGGAACAACAGAGCAGCCTGCTGCCGAGCATGAAAATCGCCGAGCCAACCCCATGGGGCGAGCAGAAACCCACCGTACCGGAGGGTTTCAGCATCACGGCAATCGCCACTGACCTTGCCATCCCACGCCAGACCCTGGTGCTGCCCAACGGCGATATCCTTGTCGCAGAAGGCCGTGGCGGCAGCGCGGCCAAGCTCAAGCCCAAGGACGTGATCGCCAGCGTGATCAAGGCCCAGGGCAACACCCAGGTCAAGAGCGGCAACCGCCTGACGCTGCTGCGCGACGCCGACGGCGATGGCACTTATGAACTCAAGACCGTATTCGCCGATAACCTCAACGCGCCCTACGGCCTGGCCTTCGCCGACGGCAAACTGTACGTGGCCAACCAGGATGCGCTGGTGCGGTTCGACTACAGCGATGGCCAGACCAAGGCCAGCGGCGCGCCGGTCAAAGTCACCGACCTGCCGGCGCAGATCAACCACCACTGGACCAAATCTCTGGCGGTGAGCGCCGACGGTCGTCAGTTGTATGTGGGGATCGGTTCCAACAGCAACATCACCGAGCGGGGCATGGAAGTAGAGATCGACCGTGCCATGGTCTGGCAGATCGATGCCCAGACCGGCGCGCACAAACCCTACGCCACCGGTTTGCGCAACCCCACCGCGCTGACGATCCAACCGGATTCCGGGCAATTGTGGACAGTCGTCAACGAACGCGACGAACTCGGCCCCGACCTGGTGCCGGATTACCTCACCTCCGTGCGTGAAGGCGCGTTCTACGGCTGGCCCTACAGCTACTGGGGCCAGAACGTCGACCCACGGGCGCAACCGCAGAACCCGGCTAAGGTCGCGGCTGCGATCAAACCCGACTACAGCCTGGGCTCCCATGTGGCCGCCCTGGGCGTGGACTTTTCCATCCCGGCCATGGGCGAACGCTTTGCCGACGGTGTGTTCGTCGGCGAGCACGGCAGTTGGAACCGCGATCAGCCGGTGGGCTACAAAGTGATCTTCGTGCCATTCAAGGATGGTAAACCGGCGGGCGAGCCCGTGGACTTCGCCACCGGTTTTCGCGGTGAAGATGGCAAAACCCGAGGGCGTCCAGTGGGGGTGACGGTGGATCCGAAAGGCGCATTGATCATCGCCGATGACTTGGCCAACACCGTGTGGCGGGTAACGCGCAACCGTTGATCGCGCACTGCCGGAGCGGTCCGACCGCTCCGGCAGGTTCACTTACAGGTCAGTGATCTCCTTGTGGCGCGGCACCAGCGCTTTCATCACGCTCCACGCGGTGAGGTAAGCCAGGGCGCAGATCGCGAACATGATCATGTAGCCGGTGTGGATGTCATTGATGGACTTGTAATAGTCGAACACCCAGCCGCCGATCTTGGTCATCACCACCCCACCCAGCCCACCGGCCATGCCGCCGATACCGACCACGGAGGCGACGGTCTTTTGCGGGAACATGTCGGAAACCGTGGTGAAGATATTGCACGACCATGCCTGGTGCGCCGAGGCGCCCACACCGATCAACAGTACCGGCACCCAGAAGCTGATGTAGCCCAAAGGCTGCGCCAGCAATACCACCAGCGGGAACAGTGCAATCACCAGCATGGCCTTCATGCGGCCGTCATAAGGCGCGTCGCCACGGGCCATAAAGTAGCTGGGGAACCAGCCGCCGCCGATGCTGCCGACCATGGTCATGCTGTACAGCACGGCCAGTGGCATCACGATATCGGCGCCTTTCATGCCGTATTGCGCCGCCAGGTAGGTGGGCAGCCAGAACAGGAAGAACCACCACACGCCGTCGGTCATAAACTTGCCGAAGGCAAAGGCCCAGGTCTGGCGGTAGGTGAGCAACCTGAACCACGAGACTTTTTTGCCAGTGGCCGGTGCAGTGGCGAACGGCTGCACGGTCTGGTCGCTACGGATGTAAGCCAACTCCTCGGCCGAAAGGCGCTTCTGATCCTCAGGCTTTTTATACAGCCCGACCCAGACCGCCACCCACACGAAACCGAGCATACCGATCACCATGAATGCCGCTTCCCAGCCCCACAAACCGGCGATCAGCGGCACGCAGATCGGCGCCAGGATCGCACCGACGTTGGCACCGGAGTTGAAGATACCAGTGGCTAGGGAGCGTTCTTTCTTGGGGAAGTATTCGGCAGTGGCTTTGATCGCAATCGGGAAATTACCCGCCTCGCCAATGGCCAGTACCGCGCGGGACAGCATAAAACCGGCGATCGACACCGGGATCACTGCCAGGCCGATAGCACCGCTGATAGCGGCGATGCCCTCGCCCATCGGCACGGAAAACGCATGCATGATCGCGCCGGTGGACCAGATGCCGATGGCAATCACGTAAGCGGCCTTGGTGCCGATCTTGTCGACAAAGCGCCCGGCGAACAGCATCGAAATCGCGTACACGAACTGGAACACGGCGGCGATATTGGCGTAATCGGTATTGCTCCAGCCGAACTGCGTCGACAACTGCGGGGCCAGCAGGCTCAGCACCTGGCGATCGAGGTAGTTGACGGTGGTGGCGAAAAACAGCATCGCGCAGATAGTCCAACGATAGTTGCCGACGGCCTGGCCGACACGATGGGCGTTGATGGGCTCGCTTAGATTCATGGCATCACTTTTTATTTTTGTTAGATAGGACATATGTAACGTCATATGTCGTCGTACAACTGCGACTTTTATATCGGGCCGTGTGGACGCTGTCAACGTGGTTTTGCGGGTAGATGAGTCAGTCTCGCGCAAGCAAAGTCATATGACGACAAGGCTGATAATCACCGTTTCAACCTGTTGGGGCGATTCTCAGAGTTGCGCACGCCTTGGGCATCGCCAGCGTGAGAAACGCGGTGTGCTGTCGAGGGTCTGCTGCGCAGCCCAGCGCAGCCCAGCGCAGGGCAAGCCAGCTCACCACAGCGTTATGAGCCAGTCTTTGAGATTTGCGTTGATACTGCCGTATT
>NZ_JARVSL010000052.1:0-21355 GCF_030209215.1 Pseudomonas sp. efr-133-TYG-23
CCATAGATCTCTACACACGTTTCAAAGGCTGAAATAACTCTGTGGTGAGCGGGCTGGCCCCGCGCTCTACCGCTCAATCGACCGACTCCACCGCGCGTTCCACTCCGGTCGCGCCTGGTTCACCTGGTCCCAATCAATCGAAATCGCTGTTTGCAAATAACCCTGCATCGCCTCCACCCGCGCGCGGGTTTTGTCGGTGGTCGGCGTGGTCGGGTTCGAGGGGATCTGGTCACCTTCCTCCAGCGCCGGCGCCTGGGCTTCGGCGCTCAGCAGGTAGGCCGCGAGTTTCTGCGCCAGCTCCGGCTGATCGTTGCGGGCGATTACGCATTCGGCGACGTTGAGCACCACCGCGCCTTCCTTGGGTTGCGCATATTCCATCGGTACGCCGAGCAGTTTCTGGGTGGCGACCTGGGTTGGGGTGAGAGGGAAGATCGCGGCTTCGTCGGTCTGCACCATCTCGGAGATTTTCGCCGAGCTGGCGATGTATTCCAGTACGTTGGGGCCGACGGTTTTCGGCCAGGCCTTGAAGCCGGGGTCTACGTTGGTCTCATCGCCGCCCTGCAAACGGTTGAACATCAAGAAGCCGTGCAGGCCGAAGGTGGAGGAGGCCAGGGACTGGAACACCACTTTGTCCTTGAAGCGTGGGTCGGCCAGGTCCATCCACGACGTCGGGGCGGCCCAGCCTTTTTCCTTGAACAGCCTGGCGTTGTAGCCCAGGCCGGTGACGCCCAGGGTCACGGCCACCGCTTGGTCCTTGATTTTCGCCTTGGCCGGGATTTGCTCCAGGGTCGGGCTGGGCGTGAGTTTGTCGCACAGGCCCATGGAAATGGCGCGGTACATGATGCCGTCGTCGAGGAACATCACATGCATCTGCGGGTTGTTTTTATTGGCCTGGACCTTGGCGAGAATGTCCGACGAGGTGCCGGGTACGATCACCACTTTGACGTTGTTGGCCTTCTCGAACGCGGGCAGTACTTTATCGGCATACACCCGTTCCATGGTGCCGCCGTTCATGCCCAGATACAGCGTCGGCGCGGCATGGGCACCGGCGGCGAACAGGGCGAGGGTCAAGCAGGACAGCGCATTACGTGGGTTCATGGTTTTTCCTCTCAGGCTTGGAATCGACGGATGGAAAACGCTTCGATGGGCTGACGGCTGGCGCCCGAGCAGACGATCTCTGCCAAGGCTTCACCGACGGCAGGGCCGAGCTGGAACCCGGCGCCGGCAAAGCCGAAACCGTGGAGCAGACCCGGTGTGGTGCTGCTGGGACCGATCACAGGTTCATGATCGGGCAGGTAACCTTCGGTGCCGCTCCAGGTGCGGATCGCCTGGGCGCCCTGAAGAAACGGGTACAGCTCGGCGGCATTGCGCAGAATCTCCAGCACTGCCGCTTGCCCGGGGCGTGCCTGACGCGGCCCGAGGGCAAAACCACGCCCGCCACCCAGGATGCAATTGCCTCGCGCCACCTGGCGCGCATAGATCCCGCCGCCTTCGACGCCGGTGCTCACGTCCATCACTACCGGCAGCGGCTCGGTCACCAGCATCGCCGGGTGCGCCGAGGTGATCGGCACCGGTTCACCGAACTGTGCGGCCACGCTGCCGGCCCAGGCACCGGCACAGTTCAACAGCCATGGCGCGTGCAAGTGCAGGCCATTGGCGCAGTGCACTTGGAACACGCGGCCATCGTGCTCGATGCGCACCACTTCGGCCTGTTCGTGCACGACCGCACCGTGACACTGCGCCGCGCGGGCAAAGGCCGGTGACACCAGGCGCGGGTTGGCGTGCCCGTCTTCCGGGCACAGCGAGGCGCCGACCGCCACGTCGCCCACCCACGGAAAACGCGCGCGCAGTTCGGCGCGATCCAGCAGTTGCAGGCCCAGATCAAACTCGCGGGTGCGCTCGGCGTAGGCGTGCAGCGCGGCGAAATCGGCGGCGCTGCGGGCCAATTTCAGATGCCCGCAGCGCACGTATTCGCCGTCGATGCCGATCAAACCCGGTAACTCGCCCCATATCTGATGGGCGCGCTGCGACAGTGGCAATTGATGCAGGGGCCGACCCTGGCGGCGCACGCCGCCGTAATTGACGCCGCTGGAATGGGAGCCGCAAAAGTCACGCTCCACCAGCGTCACGCGCTGGCCTTTTTGGGCGAGCATCAACGCCGCCGACGCGCCAACAATACCGCCTCCCAGTACGATCACGTCGCTCATGGCTGCACCTGCACGCCAAACGGCAGCGGCTTGATCGGGGCTTGACCACGTAGGCGACCGACGTCCTCCACGCTGCGGCCGCTGCGCTCAGCGACAATCTCCGCTGCCGCCAACCCACACAACCGGCCCTGGCAGCGCCCCATGCCGACGCGGCAGTGGGCCTTGACCCGATTGATCTCCCAGTGACCGTCGTCCACCACCGCGCGGATATCTCCGGCGCTGACTTCTTCGCAGCGACACACGGTCAGATTGTCCGGCGCTTGTGCCGCCCACTTTTCTGGAAAGGGAAACGCGGTCTCCAGCCCCAGGCGAAAGCGCTGGATGCGCGCCAATTGCTGTTCCAGCACGGCGGGCCTGTGCCGATCGGTGGCGACGCCGGCGTCTTCCAGTAGCGCCAGCGCCGCGCGTTCGCCGGCCATTTGCGCAGCGTCCGCGCCCATGATTGCGGCGCCGTCACCTGCCAGGTACACGCCGTTTACGCTGCTGCGTCCGGCGCTGTCGCGGGTGGGCAGCCAGGCGCGGTTCAAGGGGTTCCAGGCGAATGCACAACCGAGCAGATCGGCCAGTTGGGTTTCGCTGCGCAGGGCATGGGCGAAGGCGACGGCGTCGCAGGCGAGGGTGTGGGCGCCCCAACGAATGCCGCTGACCCGTTGCACACCGTCGATCTGCGCCAGCGTCGCGCCCTGATGCACGGGTACCCCGTGGGCCGTCAGCCAGGCGCGGTAGTACATGCCCTTGGCCAGCGTCGCCGGTTGCCCGAGCAGGGCCGGCAGCGCGCGGCACTGGGCGCTGAACGGTGCGCTGTCGAGCACCGCTACCACCGTCGCGCCGGCCTTGGCGTATTGGTATGCCACCAAATACAACAAAGGCCCGCTGCCACACAGCGCCACCCGCTCACCGATGGCGCAGCCTTGGTACTTCAAGGCGATCTGCGCCGCGCCCAGGCTGTAGACACCGGGCAAGGTCCAACCCGGCACCGGCAGGATACGGTCGGTGGCACCGGTGGCGACGATCAGCCGCGAATACTCGACGCTGTCGGCGCGGTTATCCGTGAGTAGGTCCAGGCGCTGGTCCTCGGCATTCCACACCAGGGTGCGTGGCCGATAGTCGATCAAGTGGGCCAACTCATCCAGGGTGCGATGCACGGCCTGGGCCTTGCCCGCTTCGAAGCCATAGAGCTGCTGGGCGGTGCGCTGGAAGCCTTCGGGTTGGCGCCGATAAATCTGCCCGCCGCCGCGCAGCCCTTCGTCCACCAGGCAGGCGCGGATGCCGTAATCGAGCAGGGTGCGCGCCGCGCTGATGCCCGCCGGGCCTGCGCCCACAATCACCACCGGCTTCATGCGGTACGCCCCGGATCACGGCGGATCGCCTGGCCTTCTTCCAGCAGGGTCGAACAGGCCCGCACGCGCCGGCCGTCCTCCAGCCGCACCCAGCAATCCTGGCAGGCGCCCATCAGGCAAAACCCGGCGCGGCGCTCGGCGCTGAAGTCGCTGCCGCGCAGGTGCTCGCTGCAGGTCAGCACGGCGGTCAGCAGGGTGTCGCCGAGCAAGGCGCTGGCCGGCTGACCGTCGAGGGTAAACGCGACCACAGGGCGCGCGGTTTCGGCCAAGCGTTTGAACAGGCCCATCAATGTTTCCCCACCAGTACGCGGTCCAGGCCGTAGACCCGGTCCAACAGAATCATGGTCGCTGCCGTCAGCGCGATCACCAGCGCCGACACCGCCGCCATCATCGGATCGATGGATTCGGTGGCGTACACGTACATGCGCACCGGCAGGGTTTGGGTCGCCGGCGAGCTGACGAAAATCGACAAAGTCACTTCATCGAAACTGTTGATAAACGCCAGCAGCCAGCCGCCGGCCACGCCGGGCAGGATCATCGGCAGGGTGATCTGGCGAAACAGCGTAAAGCGACCGGCCCCCAAGGATTCGGCGGCCTGCTCGGCGCTGCGGTCGATGCCGATGGCCGCCGCCAGCACCAGGCGCAGCACGTACGGGGTGATGATCACGACGTGGGCGAGCATCAGCCAAGTGAAGCTGCCGTTCACTCCCATCAAGGCGAACAGGCGCAGCATCGCCACTCCCAGCACCAGGTGCGGAATGATGATCGGCGACAGGAACAAGGCGCTGAAAAAGTCGCGCCCCGGAAACGAGTAGCGACTGATCGCCAACGCCGCCGGCACTGCGATCAGCGTGGCCAGGGTCGCGGCGCTGAACGCCAGGATCAGGCTGTTGTAGAACGCCTGGATAAAGTCGGCACGCTCGAACACCGCGCGGAACCAGCGCAGGGAGAAACCCTCGGTCGGCAGACTCAAGGTGTTCTCCGGGGTAAACGCCACCAGGCATACCACCACCAGCGGCGCCATCATGAACAGCACCACCAAGCCATGGAAGCCGAGGGCCAAAGGACCGTTTCTGGACATGTGTCTAAACCCCCAGGGACTTTTTGTAACGGCTTTCGAGCAGGCGGTTCCAGCTCAGCATGATCAGCAGATTGACCAGCAACAGCACCACCGCGATGGTCGCGCCCATGGGCCAGTTGAGTTCCGAGAGGTACTGGTCGTACACCACGGTGGCGACCATTTTCAGGCGGCGTCCGCCGAGCAGGCCGGGGATCGCGAACGAACTGGCGGCCAGGCCGAACACAATCAGGGTGCCGGACAGCACCCCCGGCATCACCTGGGGTAACACGATCTTGCGCATCACCGTGGCCTGGCTGGCGCCAAGGGACAGCGCCGCCTGCTCGGCCGACGGGTCGAGCTTTTGCAGCGAGGTCCATACCGGAATGATCATGAACGGCAGCATCACATGCACCAGCGCGATGATCACCGCGAACGGCGTGTACAACAGCTTCACCGGGCGCCCGCCGAGTAGTTGAATCAATTGGTTGACCAGGCCATCGGCCCCTAACAGCAGGCTCCAGCCGAACGCGCGCACCACTACCGATATCAGCAGCGGGGTGAGGATCAGGATCAGAAAGATCGAGCGCCACGGTGTACCCATGCGGCTGAGGATGTAGGCCTCCGGCACGCCGATCACCACGCACAGCAAGGTGACCAACGCGCTGATCCAGAACGTGCGCCAGAAGATCTCGTAGAAATACGCATCGCTGAACAGCGCCAGGTAATGGGCGAGGGTCCACTCATGGGCCTTCACCCCCACTTGGTAGTCGAACACGTTGAACGACAGCACCAGGGTCAGCCCCAACGGCAGGATCAGCAGCCCGGTAAACAGCAGCAGCGCCGGCAGTGACAGCAGATAGCCCCGACTCATGGGCGTACCTCGTCGGCAGCCAGCACCCGCAGCAACTCGGCCGGCCACTCAAGGCCCACCGCTGCGCCGTTGCCCAGCGGTGCGCTGCCATCGTTGGCGCGCACCACGGTGATTTCACCCAGCGAAGTGTGGATGCGGTACAGCCATTGGCTGCCGAAGAAGAAGCGGTCGAGCACCTGGCCTTGCAGGCGGCCGCTGCCGGCATTCACCAGTTGGATTTTCTCCGGGCGCAGGCTGAGGGTCAGTTCGCCGTCGCCGCTTGCCTGCCGCACTTGCGGCGTGCCGAGGGCGTCGTAATCGCCGGGCAACAGGTTGGCCTTGCCTACGAAGTCAGAAATAAAGCGTGTGCGCGGGTGTTCGTAGAGGGTGTAGGGCGCGTCGATCTGGGTCACGCGGCCGGCCTCCATCACCACCACGCGGTCGCTGATGGACAGCGCTTCGGCCTGGTCATGGGTGACCATCAGCGTGGTGATGCCTACCGCGCACTGGATGCGGCGGATCTCGAACTGCATCTCTTCGCGCAGGTTGGCGTCGAGGTTGGACAGCGGCTCATCCAGCAGCAGCACTGGCGGTTCGATCACCAAGGCGCGCGCCAGGGCCACGCGTTGGCGCTGGCCGCCGGACAGCTCACGCGGGTAACGCTCGGCGTGGGGAGCCAGGCGCACCAGGTCGAGCACGGTCTTGACCTTGCTGGCGATCTCGGCGGCGGGCACTTTGCGCATCTTCAGGCCGAAGGCGACGTTGTCGCGCACGCTCATGTGCGGGAACAGCGCGTAGCTCTGGAACACCACGCCCAGGCCACGGCTGGCGGGCTTGGCGTGGGTGATGTCGCGCCCATCCAGCAGGATCTGGCCGCTGGTCACCTCGACGAAGCCGGCGATCATTTGCAGGGTGGTGGTCTTGCCACAGCCCGAAGGGCCGAGCAGGGAAACGAACTCGCCTTTTTCCACGGCCAGGTCGGTGGCGACCACGGCGTCGACGGCGCCGTAGCGTTTGCTCAAGGCGTTGAGTTGGAGAAATGCCATGTCTGCGTTCCACCTTTTTCAGTCGCGTCGAAACGCGCTTTTTTTGTTTTGGGCAGATGCGAAAAGCGTACTGCGGGTGCGTTGGCGCTCGATCTTGAGTCGGCTGCCGCGTGTTGTTCGTTTTCGCCCCTGTGGACGCAGATTAGGACGAAGACTAGGATGCGCGAAAGATGGAATTTCACTGAACGAACTGCTTTTTTCAGTTTTATTCATTCAACAGAATTAATAGCGAGAATATGCGGTATGGATTCCACTGAGCGGAATGAGAATCTCAAGGAAGTTGGCGCCGGTGCTGTGTCGCGCGTGTTTGCGTTGTTGCGCGCATTGGGCGAAGTCTGCGAGGGCGGCGAACGGGTGACACAGCTCGCGCAACAGGTCGGCCTTTCGCAACCCACCACCCACCGCCTGCTACGCAGCCTGGTGGAAGAGGGCATGGTGGAGCAGGATGCGCGCAGCAAGCGCTATCGCCTGAGCCTGGAGTTCTTCGCCCTGGCGGCCAATGCGGGCAAGACCGGCAACCTGCGCGACCTGGTGCGACCGAGTCTGTTGCGCCTGAGCGCCTCCTTGGGCGATTCGCTGTTTTTGCTGGCGCGCAGCGGCTTCGATGCGATTTGCCTGGACCGCAGCGAAGGTCCGTACCCGATCCGCACCTTCACCGGCGACATCGGTGGGCGCGTCGCCCTGGGTGTGGGGCAGGGCAGCCTGGCCATCCTGGCCTACTTGCCGGAGGAAGAACGCGAAACCGTGATCCGCTACAACCTGCCCCGGCTCAAGGACTTTCACCTCTACGACGAAGTGCTGCTGCGGTCGGAAGTGGAGAACGTGCGCACCCTGGGCTATGCGGCGCGCAATACCGGGGTGCTGGAAGGCATGGCGGGCCTGGCGGTACCGATCCTCAATCGCGAGGGGCACGCGGTGGCTGCGTTGAGTGTGGCGACCATCAGTGATCGCTTGGGGCCGAGCCGCTTGCCGATGGTGGTGGAGTTGCTCAAGCGCGAAGCCGCCGCCATCGGGCCGAGGCTCAATCCCTTTGATCCGACGTTGCGTAGGCCGTCGAAGACGTTTGGCGATTGAGCCTGGCGATGCTTGGACGGAAGGCTATCCCTACTCTGTCGTAGAGGTATTTCTCACTGCGGTCTTGGCTTTGGTCTGAGTAGGAAAACCTACTGTTCGTGCAGTCGATAGTACTTTCACGACGGATCGCTGGAACTGTTGAGTTATAGGCCGCCACACATGCGGCGTTGACCCAGTGTAGGGTTTGCCTGGGTTAATAGTGAAAGACTCTATTAACGAGGAACGACTATGAACGTGTTTTGTCCGCCTGCGCGAAATTTCTTTAACAATGAATTTACCTACAACCCAATGCCCGTTAGCAATGGCCAATTGCTTGGTGCAGGTCAGTCTGCCTATAACAATGGAGGCATGACTCCGTCGCGTATTTTGGGAGAGTTTGCAAACAACTTCGGCTATTTCGCAGAGCCAGAATCTCGTTTCGCAGAGCCAGGATCGCGTTTCGTTTCGCGTGACGCACTTGCGCGCACTGGCGAGCGTCCAATGAGCGGCGATTTCTTTCACGATCGGATGACAATGCTCGCCCGGGAGATCACCCAAAATGTCCGGTTGGACAGCAAGCACGATGGCGCCATCAATCGCGGCTGGCAGAGTGATCGTATCTTTCCGACAGACGTGTTCGAGGCTATGGCTCTGTATGACGCGGAAGATGTTTTCTCCAGCATGCGCGGAATGCCCGAGGGATTGGAGATGCCTAACGACTGCATGCAGCGTCAGCGTATCGAGAGTGGGTATGGCGACAGCTGGGCCCGTAATTATTCTCCAATGGAGAACGGCATGAGCCCACAGAATGCTGAGGTCGCTTCTAATTTTAAGAATGCCAAAGACTCAGATCTGGCCTTGGAGTTGGGTAATAATTTTGATTATTTCAAGCCTAACGAAAACAACAAAATAACTCAGGAATCGCTTCGCGACGTTGCAGCAAAGCCTCTGACGGGGGATCCGGTCAGTGATCGGCTGACTTTGTTGGCCCTTGAGATCATCAGTCGTCCTTCGTTCAATCGAAAAATGGACTCTATGGACGAAAGTGATAAACCCGACACAATCATAGGGCGCGACACCGTTGAGCGTCTGTCCAAGTAACGAGATGCGCCTGAAGATGCAGCATGTCGACCAAGTGATTTAAAGCAGACAGGTCATCAATCGTTACTGGATCGAATATGACAATCAAGGTGCTGCCTACGATGTAGGCCGCACCATTAATCGTATTTGGCCAATTGCAGGACGCTCAGCGATGACCCCACTCGACCCATCAGGACCTTCATGGGCCGTGACCGGATAAAGCACGGGAAGATAGGATCCAATTACGGTATAACCCTCGGACGCTCTAGCTCTCCGAGGCCCGGTTTTTTCATGCAAAGCCCTTTGCAACGTCCGCTGTGGCAGGTCTACCTGATCTTTCTCGCACCGATGGTGCTGTCCAACTTCCTGCAAAGTTTGTCCGGCACCCTCAATGGCATCTATGTCGGGCAAATGCTCGGCACCCAGGCCCTGGCAGCAGTGTCGGGGATGTTCCCGGTGGTGTTTTTTTTCATCGCCCTGGTGATCGGCCTGGGGGCGGGCGCGTCGGTGTTGATCGGCCAGGCGTGGGGTGCTCAGGAAACCGCAATGGTCAAGTCCATCACCGGCGCTACGCTGGCCCTGGGCGCGCTGGTGGGCGTGAGTGCGGCGGTGCTGGGCAGTCTGTTTGCGCGCTCGGCGTTACAGGCCCTTGGCACGCCGCTGGATGTGCTCGACGATGCGGTCGGCTATGCGCGGATGATGATGCTGATCATGCCGTTGCTGCTGGTGTTCATCCTCTACACCCAACTGTTGCGCGGCGTCAGTGACACCATTTCACCCTTGCTGGCGCTGATGGTCTCGACCCTGGTGGGCCTGCTGCTGACTCCCGCGTTGATTGGCGGCTGGGTCGGCCTGCCGCCCTTGGGCATCCAGAGCGCGGTGTACGCCGGTCTGGTGGGCAACGGGGCGGCGATGCTGTTTTTGATCCTGCGCCTGCGCCGCAAACAGCATGTGATGGCGCCGGGCCGCGAGTTACTTGCGGCTTTACGCCTGGACCGCGCGATTCTCGGCAAAGTGCTGCGTATCGGCTTGCCCACCGGCCTGCAAATGGTGGTGTTGTCGCTGTCGGAATTGGTCATCCTGGCGCTGGTCAACGGCCACGGCTCCCAAGCCACTGCGGCTTATGGCGCGGTGACGCAGATCGTCAACTACGTGCAGTTCCCGGCCTTGTCGATAGCCATCACGGCCTCGATACTCGGCGCCCAGGCAATCGGCGCCGGGCGCCTGGAGCGCATCGGCCCGATCCTGCGCACCGGCCTGCTGATCAATACCTGCCTGACCGGCGGCCTGATTGTGCTCGGCTATGCACTGTCGCACTGGTTGCTGGGGCTGTTCATCACTGAGGCGCAGGCGCGGGTCAACGCTGAACACCTGTTGCACATCATGTTGTGGAGCATCCTGGTGTTCGGCTTTCAGGCTGTGGTGGGGGGCATCATGCGCGCCAGTGGCGTGGTGCTGATGCCGGTAGCGATTTCGATTTTCTGCGTGCTGTGCGTCGAGTTGCCGATGGCCTACCTGTTCAATGCGCATTTCGGTCTGGAAGGGGTGTGGATGGCGTTCCCGGTCACCTACCTGGCGATGCTCGGGCTGCAGACCGCGTATTACCGGTTGGTATGGCGGCATAAGCAGATCAAACGGTTGGTGTGATGGAAAGAACGCGCACATTCTGCACAGAAGGCGTCTGAGTCATGGCCAACCCTTACGCGGATTTATTCCATGTTCCCGGCGCCCGCGCCTTTGTGCTGGCGGGCATGCTTGCGCGCATGCCGGTGTCGATGACCGGTATCGGCCTGATCACCATGCTCTCGCAAGTGCAGGGTGGCTATGGCCTGGCGGGCTCGGTGGCGGCGGTGTTTGCCCTGGCCACGGCGTTTTGTGCGCCGCAGGTCTCGCGCTTGGTGGATCGCTACGGGCAGGGCCGGGTGCTGCCGATCGCTGCGTTGATTGGCGGCGGCGCGTTATTACTGTTGTTGTTATGCACGCGCCTGCAGGCACCGACCTGGACCCTGTTTGTATTTGCCGCGCTGTGCGGCTGCATGCCGAATATGTCAGCCATGGTGCGAGCACGCTGGACCGAGGTGTATCGCGGCCAACCCCGATTGCGCACGGCGTTTGCCCTGGAGTCGGTGCTCGATGAGGTGTGCTTTATCATCGGCCCGCCGATTTCGGTCGGGCTGAGCGTCGTAGTGTTTCCCGAGGCCGGGCCGTTAGCGGCGGCGCTGCTGCTGGCCGTAGGTGTCACCACCTTCGTGTTGCAGCGCGAGACCGAACCGCCGGTGCATGCGCATCAGGATCATCACGGCCGCTGGCTGATCGCGTCGCCCTCGGTGCTGATCCTGATGATCCTGCTGCTGGCCATGGGCGTGATCGTCGGCGTGGTGGATGTGGTCAGCGTGGCGTTCGCCCAGCAGCAGGGCCAGCCGGCGGCGGCGAGCATTGTGCTGTCGGTGTACGCCATCGGCTCGTGCCTGGCCGGGCTGGCCTTCGGCGCGCTCAAGTTCAAGGCGTCCTTGCCTCGGCAGTTCCTCGCTTGCGGGGCGGCGACGGCGCTGACCACCGTGCCGTTGCTGTGGGTAAGCAATATCCCCGGCCTGGCCGTGGCGATTTTTATCTCCGGGCTGTTTTTCGCGCCAACGCTGATCGTCTCCATGGCCCTGGTGGAACGCCTCGTCCCGCCCAGCCGCCTGACCGAAGGCATGACCTGGCTGATCACCGGCCTGAGCATCGGGGTAGCCATTGGCGCCGCGAGTTCCGGCTGGATGATCGACCACTTCGGTGCCGCCAGCGGGTTCTGGGTGGCGCTGGCCGCGGGGGGCGTGGTGCTGGGGGCGGCATTACTGGGGTATCGGCGGTTGGGGTAGTTTGCTATGCGCTGGGGTGAAGTTCTGCGAAGTGATGTTGCAGGAACTCATTCAGCGCCTGACGCGTCAGGTCATTGAGCGTGACTTTCTTGCGGGTCGCCGCCAGCGCCGCAGCCAAATGCAGGTCATGCCCAACCCGCACATTGAAAGAGCCCTTGCAGGGCTTTTCCGGGGTTTGACCAAGGTTCTGGCACGTCACGAGATAGTCGTCCACGGCCGCCTGAAAAGCCGCATCCAAATCAGCGACGGTTTTTCCTTCGTAGCTGATCAGCGCCTTGATGAACAAGATCTTGCCGAACAGGCAGTTGTCTTCAAGGCTGGCCTCGATAGAGCCGATGTAGCCTTTGTGTTTGAGTTGGTTGTTCACTGAATCAGTTCTCCTGATTTCAATTGTTCGATGATCTGGCGTCGAATGTAGTGCTTCAGTTCGTTGCCAGGGTGAGGCTTGTGCAGCGTGATCATGGCAGTGGGGTCGCCACTGTCGAACTTGACGCGGCTTCCAGCCCCTTCGATCTGTGTGTAGCCCAGGCGACGCAGCAGCGTGACGAGTTCGGGCCATGTAAATGCCATTTGCTCATTGAGCAGTTTGGCCAGCAGCTTTTCATTTTTGGACACGGCGTTCCTTGCGTGTAACTAAATGTAGTTGCAGAGAGTGGTTTGCGTCAATGCTAGCTCGGTTACGTGCATCTTTCCCGTCACAGGTGTAACCCTTGATGACGCTCGGTTTCGCGCCTGCATCCCCTCGCTAATTTTTCCTTTCGCGATTCGTTTTATAGGGACGACGTGCCTTTGTGCTTCCTGCCTATTGCTCCGGATCCCAAGAAATGAATGCTGAAGACTCCTTGAAACTTGCTCGCCGGTTTATCGGGTTGCCCCTGGAAAAACGCCAGCGGTTCTTGCAGGCCTTACAGACAGAAGGCGTGGAGTTTTCGCGGTTTCCGATTCCGGCCGGGGTGCAGGCGGAGGATCGCCAGGCGTTGTCCTACGCGCAGCAGCGCATGTGGTTTCTTTGGCAATTGGACCCGGCCAGTGGCGCCTATAACTTGCCGGGCGCGGTGCGGCTCAAAGGCACGCTGAGCTTGCGGGCTATGGAGCAGGCGTTCGCCAGTCTGGTCGAGCGCCACGAAACCCTGCGCACGGTGTTTCAGCGCCAGGCTGATGAACGCTTGTCCCAGGTGGCCATTGAGCCATCGGTGGCGGTGGAGCCGCTCGACCTGAGCGACCTGCCGCTGGCCGAACGGGAGCAAGCGGTGAGCGACGCGGCGGTGCGCCAGTCGCTGTTGCCGTTCGATCTGGAACACGGTCCGCTGCTGCGCGTGCAACTGCTCAAACTCGCCGAACAGGAGCATGTGCTGCTGCTGACCCTGCACCATATCGTCTCCGACGGTTGGTCGATGAACGTGCTGATCGACGAATTCATCCGCAGCTACGATGCCTACGAACGCAACGAAACACCCCGACTGCCGCCGCTGCCGATCCAATACAGCGACTACGCCCTGTGGCAGCGCCGCTGGCTGGAAGCGGGGGAGCAGGCGCGGCAACTGGATTACTGGCAGGCGCGCCTGGGGGATGAGCACCCAGTGCTGGAGCTGCCCACCGACCGTCCGCGCCCGGCCATGCCCAGCTATCAGGGCACTCGCCATCACTTCGCGATTGATGCGGACCTTGCCGCGCAATTGCGCAGTTGTGCGCAGCGCCACAATGTCACTCTGTTCATGCTGTTGCTGGGTGTATTCAACGTGCTGCTGCATCGCTATACCGGCCAGGGTGATATCCGCGTCGGCGTGCCGATCGCCAACCGCAACCGCACGGAAGTCGAGGGGCTGATTGGCTTCTTCGTCAACACTCAGGTGCTGCGCACCGAATTGACCGGGCAAACCCGCGTCGCCGAACTGCTGCAAGCCATCAAGGAGCATGCCCTCGGCGCCCAGGCCCATCAGGAATTGCCCTTCGAGCGCCTGGTGGAAGCGCTGCACGTCGAACGTAGCCTGAGCCATACGCCGCTGTTCCAGGTGATGTACAACCACCAGCCGGTGGTGGCCGATATCGCCTCGGTCAGCACCGCCTCGGGCCTGGAGCTGGCCCTGGTGGAGTGGCAAGGCCGTACTACCCAGTTCGACCTGACCCTGGATACCTATGAAAAATCCGGCACCCTGCACGCCGCGCTGACCTACGCCAACGACCTGTTCGACGCGCCGTCCATCGAGCGTATGGCCCGCCACTGGATCAGCCTGCTGCACGCCATGGTGGGCGATGGCGAGCAGCGTATCGGCGAGTTGCCCATGCTGGACGCCGACGAACTTCAACGCGTAACCCACACCTGGAACCAGACCGCGCAAACCTATCCCACTGAGCGCGGCATCCACCACCTGATCGAAGACCAGGTACGCGCCACCCCGGATGCCCCGGCCTTGCAGTTCGGCGATACCACCTTGAGCTATGCCCAGCTCGATACCCGCGCCAACCGTTTGGCCCATGCGTTGATCGAGCAGGGCGTTGGCCCGGATAGGTTGGTCGGGATCTGCGCCGAGCGTTCGGTGGAGATGGTCATCGGCCTGCTGGCGATTCTCAAGGCGGGCGGCGCCTATGTGCCGCTTGACCCTGAATACCCCCGGGAGCGCCTGGCCTACATGCTTGAAGACAGCGGCGTCCAACTGCTGCTTACCCAGCAGAGCCTGCTGCCGTCGTTGCCCACTGCGGGTATCCGGGCGATTGCCCTCGATCAGCCTGCCGATTGGCTGGAGGGCTACAGCAGCGCATCGCCCGAAGTGACCGTGCACGCGCTGAACCTGGCCTACGTGATCTACACCTCCGGCTCCACCGGCAAGCCCAAGGGGGCCGGTAACAGCCATCGCGCTTTGGTCAACCGGCTGTGCTGGATGCAGCAAGCCTATGGCTTGGGCGTGCGCGACGCGGTGTTGCAGAAGACGCCATTCAGCTTTGACGTGTCGGTCTGGGAGTTCTTCTGGCCGCTGATGACCGGCGCGCGCCTGGTGGTTGCGGCCCCCGGCGAACACCGTGAACCGGCGCGCCTGATCGAGAGCATCGGACGCCATGCCATCACCACCGTGCACTTTGTGCCGTCGATGCTGCAAGCGTTTATCCACGAGCCGGGCGTGCAGGGTTGCGCGAGCCTCAAACGCATCGTGTGCAGCGGCGAAGCCTTGCCGCTGGAGGCGCAGCAGCAGGTGTTCGCCAAGCTGCCGAATGCCGGCCTGTACAACCTTTACGGCCCGACCGAAGCCGCCATCGATGTGACCCACTGGACCTGCGTCGACGAAGGCGCCGACTGTGTACCTATCGGCCGTCCTATTGCCAACCTCGGCACCTACGTGCTCGACGCCCAGCTCAACCCGCTGCCCGCCGGGGTATCCGGCGAGCTGTACCTGGGCGGCGCTGGCCTGGCACGCAGTTACCATCGGCGTGGCGCGCTGACCGCCGAGCGCTTCGTGCCCAGCCCGTTCGCCGCGGGGGCGCGTCTGTACCGGACCGGCGACCGTGTGCGCCAGCGTGCCGATGGGGTGATCGAATACCTCGGACGCCTCGATCATCAGGTCAAGCTACGGGGTCTGCGTATCGAGCTGGGGGAAATCGAAACACGTCTGTTGCAGCACCCGTCAGTGCGCGAAGCCGTGGTGCTGGTGCAGGGCGGCAAGCAATTGGTGGCCTATCTGGTGCCGCAGGGTGACGCGCCGGACGACCTCAAGGGCTGGCTGCTCAACAACCTGCCGGAATACATGGTGCCGACCCATTGGGTGCACCTGGCCAAACTGCCGGTGACCGCCAACGGCAAGCTCGACCGTAAAGCCTTGCCGCTGCCGGACGCCGCGCCCCAGCAGGCTTACAGCGCCCCGCAGAATCCCATGCAACAGGCGCTGGCGGCGATCTGGAGTGATGTGCTCGGCGTATCCCAGGTCGGCCTGGACGACAACTTTTTCGAACTGGGCGGCGATTCGATCATCTCCATCCAGGTGGTCAGCCGCGCGCGTCAGGCCGGTATCCGCCTCAGCCCGCGGGACCTGTTCCAGTACCAGAGCGTGCGCGGCCTGGCGCAGGTCGCGAGCTTTGAGCAACTGGCTGTGATCGACCAAGGCCCTGTCAGCGGCGACGTAATCCTGACCCCGGTGCAGGCCAGCTTCTTCGAGCAGGCGATCCCGGCGCGTCAGCACTGGAACCAATCGCTGCTGCTGACCCCGCGCGAAGCCTTGGTACCGGCACGCCTGGAAGCGGCCCTGACCCGGTTGATCAACCACCACGATGCCCTGCGCCTGCGCTTCGTCGAGCAGGACGGCCAATGGCAGCAACAGCACGCCGCGCCGATCACTGAGGCAGCATTGTGGCAAACCCAGGTCGCCGACGAGAACGAGCTGGCCGCATTGTGCGATGAGGCCCAGCGCAGCCTGGACCTGGCACGCGGCCCGTTGCTGCGCGCCGTGCTGCTGACAATGACCGATGGCACGCAGCAGCTGCTGCTGGTAATCCATCACCTGGTGGTCGACGGCGTGTCCTGGCGCGTGCTGCTGGACGATCTGCAACAGGCTTATCGCCACGCCGCATTGCCAGCCAAAACCAGCGCCTACCAACAATGGGCGCAGCAGTTGCAGGCCCATGCACTGACCCTTGATGCCCAACTGCCGTACTGGCAGGCGCAGTCCATGGCGACGGAGCTGCCCTGCGACAACCCTCACGGTGGCCTGCAAAACCGCCTGGGCCGCACCCTTGAAATCCGCCTCGACGCCGAGCACACCCGCCAGCTCTTGCAGGATGCTCCAGCGGCCTATCGCACCCAGGTCAACGATCTGCTGCTGACCGCCCTGGCGCGCATCATCAGCCGTTGGAGCCAGCAACCTGCGGCGTTGATCCAACTGGAAGGCCATGGCCGGGAAGACCTGTTCGACAGCCTCGACCTGAGCCGCACCGTCGGTTGGTTCACCAGCCTGTTCCCGCTGCGCTTGCAGGCCTGCGGCGAGTTGTCGAGCGCGATCAAGGCGGTCAAGGAACAGCTGCGCGCCGTGCCGCACAAAGGCATCGGCTATGGCCTGCTGCGCTACCTCGGCACCCCGGACGCGCGTGCAAGCCTGGCGAGCCAGGCCGCGCCGCGCATTACCTTCAACTACCTGGGCCAATTCGACCGCCAGTTCGACGAGGCGGCGCTATTCGTCCCTTCGCCACGGGGCAGCGGCCAGGCCCAGGACCCCGAGGCGCCGTTGGCCAATTGGCTGACAGTGGAAGGGCAGGTGTACGGTGGCGAGCTGGCGTTGCGTTGGGGCTTCAGCAGCGAGATGTTCGACGTGGCGACCGTCCATGGTCTGGCGGACGACTATGCCGCCGAGCTCAAGGCCGTGATCAAGCTGTGCTGCGCCACACCGGCGGGGCAGGTCACGCCGTCGGATTTCCCCCTGGCGCGCCTGAGCCAGGCGCAATTGGACGGGTTGCCTGTGGCGGGGCCGCAGATTGCCGATCTCTACCCGCTGTCGCCGATGCAGCAGGGCATGCTGTTCCACAGCTTGTACGAACCCGAGGCCCAGGCCTATATCAACCAACTGCGCCTGGATATCGAAGGCCTGGACCTGCTGGCGTTCGGACGTGCCTGGCAGGCCGCCCTGGACCGCCATGACATCCTGCGCAGCAGCTTTCATTGGTTGGGCCTGCACAGCGCCCATCAACTGATCCGGCGCCATGTCGATTTGCAGTTGCAGGTGATCGAAGACACGGGCGCCGATCTGGATGCACTGGCCGAAGCCGAGCGCGACAAGGGCTTTGCCCTCGACGCGGCGCCGCTGTTTCGCCTGATGCTGGTACGCGGCGCCGGCCACGGGTGGCACCTGATATTCACCAGTCACCACATCCTGATGGATGGCTGGAGTAACGCCCAGTTGCTTGCCGAAGTGATCGCTCACTATGCCGGCCATGCCGTACCTGCGCCGGCGGGGCAGTTCCGCGATTACCTCGGCTGGTTGCAGCAACAACCCAGCGGCGAAGCGTTCTGGAAAGCGGCCTTGGCACCTCTTGAGGCGCCGACTCTGCTGGCCGATGTGCTGCGTGTGCCCGCCAACGGCACCGGCATGGCCGATTACCCCATGGTGCTGGACGCCGACTTCACCCGCGCCCTCGGTGAATTCGCCCGCGCACGTAAAGTCACCCTTAACACCGTGCTGCAAGGCGCCTGGGCCTTGCTGCTGCAGCGTTACACCGGCCAAGCCTGCGTGGCCTTCGGTGCCACGGTGGCCGGGCGTTCGGCACCGTTGCCGGGGATCGAGCAGCAGTTGGGCCTGTTTATCAATACCTTGCCCATCGTCAGCGCGGCGTCGCCTTCGCAGTCGGCCGCCGATTGGCTCAGCGCGTTGCAAACCCTCAACCTGAGCCTGCGCGATCACGAACACGTGCCGCTCTATGACATTCAAGGCTGGGCCGGCCAACAGGGCGCGCTGTTCGATACCTTGCTGGTATTCGAAAACTTCCCGGTGGCCGAAGCCCTCAAACAGGGCGCGCCCGCCGGGCTGACGTTCGGACCGTTGCACAACCACGAACGCACCCATTACCCGCTGACCCTGGGCATAGAGCTGGGCGCGAGCCTGCGCCTGGAATTCAGCTACGACCGTGCACGTTTGAGTGCCGAGCAGGTCGGCCGACTGGGCGCCAACCTGCGGCATCTGCTGGTGCAACTGCTCGTCGATGCCCAGGCGCCGTTGGGCAGCCTGCAGCTGCTGGCGCCCGACACCCGGCGCGAACTGCTCGCCCGCAGTCAATCAGCTGCCGCCGCCCAGAGCCGCGCGCGCGTGCATGAACGCATCGCCGCCCAGGCTGCCAGCACCCCCGACGCATTGGCCGTGCAGGCGGCTAACGAACAGTTGAGCTACGCACAGCTCAACGCGCGAGCCAACCGTCTGGCTCATCGTCTGCTGGAGCTTGGCGTTGCTCCCGGCCAGCGCGTGGGCCTGGCGTGTCGCCGTGGTCCGCAGTTGATCGTCAGCCTGTTGGCCGTGCTCAAGAGCGGCGCGGCCTATGTGCCGCTGGACCCCAAATACCCCGCCGAGCGCTTGGCGTACATGCTGGCCGACAGTCGCTTGAACCTGCTGCTCAGCGAAACCGGGCTGCTTGCCGACCTGCCGTTGCCCGAGGGCCTGGCCCGCTTGGACTTCAGTGCCGAGGGGGCGGAGCTGGCGGGCTACTCGGCGCTCAATCCGCCCAACCATGCCGCCGCTGCCGACCTGGCCTACGTGATCTACACCTCAGGTTCCACAGGCCAGCCCAAGGGCGTGGCCATCGACCATGCCGCTCTCGGCCAGTTCTGCGACAGCGCCGCCCGCTATAGCCAGTTGCGTAGCGATGACCGTGTGCTGCAGTTCGCCACGTTCAGCTTCGACGGCTTTGTCGAGCAGTGTTACCCACCGCTGTGCATGGGCGCGGCGCTGATCATGCGCGGTGACGAGTTGTGGGACGCCGGGCAACTGGCGCGGGAAATTGTCGAGCAGGGCGTGACCCTGGCCGACCTGCCGGCGGCCTACTGGTACCTGCTGGCCAAGGAGTGCGCCGTGGATGGCCGTACGCTGGGCAACCTGCGCCAGGTGCATGTGGGGGGCGAGGCGATGTCGGTGGAAGGGCTGCGCGCCTGGCACGCCGCTGGGTTGGGCGCTGTGCGCCTGGTCAACACCTACGGGCCGACCGAGGCCACTGTGGTGTCCAGCGTGCACACCTGCCAACTGGCGGATGCCAGCGAAGCGTTTGGCGTACCGATTGGCCGCGCCATCGAAGGCCGTGGGCTGTATGTGCTCGACAGTGCCTTCGACCTGCTGGACAGCGAAGGCGTCGGCGAACTGTGCATCGGCGCCGAAGTCGGCCTGGCCCAGGGGTACTTCGACCGCGCGGCGTTGACCGCTGAACGCTTCCTGCCCGACCCATTTTCCAGCACGCCGGGTGCGCGGCTCTACCGCAGTGGCGACCTGGCCCGCTACAACGCGGCGGGCGCCCTGGAGTATGTGGGGCGTATCGACCATCAAGTCAAAGTGCGCGGCTTCCGTATCGAAATGGGCGAAATCGAAGCCCATCTGCAAGGCTTGCCGCAGGTACGTGAGGCGGCCGTGATCGCCCAGCCGAGCGCGACCGGTGCGCAACTGGTGGCCTACGTCGTGCCGGCCCTGGAGCAGCCGCTGAATACCCAGGCCCTGGCGGCGACCTTGCAACGCTCCCTGCCGGACTACATGGTGCCCGCGCACTGGGTGGTGCTCGATGCGCTGCCCTTGAACCCCAGCGGCAAACTCGACCGCCGCGCACTGCCGGCCCCGGACCTGAGCCAATCGCCCCAGGCCTACCGTGCCGCGCAAACCCCGCTGCAACAGCAACTGGCGGCCATCTGGCAGGCGGTGTTGCAGGTCGAGTCGGTGGGGCTGGATGACCACTTTTTCGAACGCGGCGGCCACTCCTTGCTGGCCACCCAGGTGATCTCTCGGGTGCGCCACGACCTCAAGCGGGAAGTCCCATTGCGCGCCTTGTTCGAACAGCCGACGCTGCAAGCGTTTGCCGTGGCGTGCGCGGACGTGCAGGCCGACACCGCGCCGCCGATGGTCAGCGTGTCGCGCGAGCAGCCGCTGGCACTGTCCTATGCCCAGGAGCGCCAATGGTTTCTGTGGCAACTGGACCCCGCCAGTGCGGCGTATCACATGCCCAGTGCATTGCGTCTGCGGGGGCCGTTGAATGTCGATGCGCTGCAACAGGCCCTGGATGCCCTGGTCACTCGCCACGAGAGCCTGCGCACCCATCTGCTCCAGGAAGCCGAGCGTACTGTGCAGGTGATTAGCCCGCAGGTACACCTTGCCATGGCCGTGCTCGACACCGATGAAGCGCACCTTGAAGCCACGCTGCAAGCCTGTATCGCGCAACCTTTCGACCTGCGTGCGGGGCCGCTGATGCGGGTCAACCTGCTACGCCTGGCCGAAGATGAGCATGTGCTGGTGCTGGTACAGCACCACATCATTTCCGATGGCTGGTCGATGCAGGTGATGGTCGACGAGCTGGTGCAGCTCTATGGCGCTTGCAGTCAGGGCCAGCGCCTGCAATTGCCGGCGCTGCCGATTCAATATGCCGATTACGCGGTGTGGCAACGCCAGTGGATGGAGGCGGGCGAGAAGGCGCGTCAGCTGAGCTACTGGCGCGAGCTGCTGGGCGGTGAGCAACCGGTGCTGGAGCTGCCGTTCGATTATCAGCGCCCGGCGGTACCGAGCCATCGTGGCGCGCGTTTGTCCATTGACCTGTCGAGCCCGCTGCTCGACGACCTCAGGGCCCTGGCTCAGAGTGAAGGGGTGACCCTGTTTATGCTGTTGCTGGCGTCTTATCAGGCGCTGCTGCACCGCTACAGCGGCCAACAGGACATTCGCGTTGGCGTGCCGATTGCCAACCGCAACCGTGTGGAAACCGAGCGTCTGGTTGGCTTCTTCGTCAATACCCAGGTACTCAAGGCCGAGATCGATGGTCACGTCAGCGTGCGCCAACTGTTGGCCCAGGTGAAAGAGCGGGCCCTGGAAGCCCAGGCCCATCAGGACCTGCCCTTCGAGCAACTGGTCGAAGCGCTGCAGCCAGAGCGCAGCCTGAGCTTGAGCCCATTGTTCCAGGTGGCGTTCAACCACCATATCAGCCAGTCCGGCCAGCACCTGCAGCGTCTGGCGCATTTGGACATGACCCCGGTGACGTGGGACGACACCAATGCGCATTTCGATCTGGTGTTGGATATCGAGGAGTCCCAGGAGCGGCTCAACGCTTCGTTGAGCTACGCCACCGACCTGTTTACCGCCGCCACCATCGAGCGCATGGGCCGCCACTGGCACAACCTGTTGCAGGCAATGGTGGCCGACCCGCAGCAGA
>NZ_JARVSL010000044.1:0-21017 GCF_030209215.1 Pseudomonas sp. efr-133-TYG-23
AATACCAACCGAATCGGCCGTTGCAGGGTTGTCCTGCAACATAGAATCTCCCACATTTTCTAACCGTGTTTCAGGCAGTTGATTGAGCGATCTACCGTGGTTTTGGCAATTTCAAGCAAGTGCCACACTGCCAGGATTTTCGCTCGCTCTGGGCTCGTCAGTTGCTCGCCACAATCCAACGCCGTCGCCGATGCGCTATCGAGCAAACTGGCGGTGTAGAGCAGGGCGTCTTCGAAGCTCAGGTCTTCGTTGATGGCGTGAAAGCCTTGGGTCGGCAGGTAATGGTCGATGGCGCGGTTGAAGGCGGCGCGGTCTTTAGCGGGATCGAAGGGTGGATCGGGGACGACTTTGTTCATGGTGTAGTTCCTGTCTGATCAAGGAGCCGACACGCTTTGCGACTAAACGAAGGTGGCGGCTGTACGCAGGTTAGTCGACCGGTCAGAACAGGAACCCGGCGCACCCGAAGGCGCCCTGCGCACAGCCACCATAAAGCTTCATGGGAAACATGCGCCTGTTCTGAATCCGGGCGACTAAACCCGATCACTGATGAGCAGTGACGGACCGCAGACTAGCCATCGATTCCAACAGGCACAAGGCGGCGAGGATTGTCTAGGAAACGTCCTGCAATTAAAAGGGATGCGGCTTGCTGGCCCTTTACAAACCATGACTCGATGTCATCGAAGAGCGTGTGATGGTTTATATCTGTAGGAAAAGTCTTCGATGATGGAATTTGATGGCAGTGCTGATGACGTTTCGCTTTTGCAGGTGCGGTGGGCTTAGTTAAATATCAGCGTCCACTCAATTACGTAAAGGATTGCGATGAACATAAATGTCAGCAATTATCGACAAGCAGTATCTAAAGTCCAACTCTCAAATGCAGCATTTGATGAGTTACTGAGCATAAGCTTGAAATCTGAATCAAAAATCCAAGCCGATCGACTCGATATAAACTTTGCTTGCAATGGTTCGTTTTCTTCGCGGTCGCTTAGCGAAGAGTTACGCACCATACGAAACATTATTGAGCATGGAAGCCATGTTTTAATTCTTGATGGATTTAAGACGGATAACCTTGAAGCTTTCAAGTCGCTGGTGTGGGCCTTTGGCTCTTCGCTCGGTAGGCCAATGGTGCAAAATCATCTTGGTCATAAGATCATTGAGGTTTATGACCGGGGCGGCAAAAGTATCGAGGAGGGTGGGAGGTACCATCAGACCCGACAGTGGGCCTACATACATAACGATGGAGTCAGCGACCCGCTTCCGATCGACTATCTGGTTCTGGCTTGCGGACAGAAAGCGCTTCTGGGCGGTGAGAGCATTCTTATTGACGCAAGCGCGGTATATGCAGAGCTGATGGCATTTGCGGATGTTCTCGAAGAACTAAAGCGCGATTTCTATTTTGAAAATAGGGGCATGTCAGAAGAAGAGTGTTTATTTAAAGCGCCCATCCTGAGCTTTTCCCAAGAAGGTATTCCTTTGATAAGGTACTTTCGCGTGTATATCGAATCGGCTCACCTTAAAGCACAAGTGCCGTTAACGTTATCGCAGGTTCGGGCGCTGGATTTTCTGGATGCAGTACTCGACCAATCATCCGTTCAGCATCGTGTATTGCTCGAGCCCGGTCAGGTGCTTGTTTCAGCGGGCAATAAGTTTCTCCATACCCGAACACATTTCATTGATAAGCATACTCCACACTCAGAAATTAATGATAAAGCGCCCTTAAGCAGCCTGAATCGTTACATGTTGAGAATGTGGTTACGCAAACAATGATGCCGGTGAAGTATGCCGCGCCCCCTCGATACCACCCAAAAGCCGAGCCCCCATGGATAACGCCAGCATTGCCATCACCCTGGTCTTAATCTCCGCCTTCATGCACGCCACCTGGAACGCCGTTGTCCGTGCCGGCAGCAGCCGTTTCATGACCTTGGCCATGGTCGATGGCACGGCATTGCTGATTTGCCTGGCGGCGCTGCCGTTGGTCAACGTGCCCAACCTGGAGGTGTGGGTGTATGTGCTGATTTCGGTGATGCTCAATACGGTGTATCGATTATTTTTGATCAAGGCGTATGAAACCGGCGACTTCGGTCAGGTGTACCCGGTGATGCGTGGCGTGCCGCCAGTGCTGGTCGCGCTGTTTTCCTACGTCCTTTTGCATGAACAGTTGTCGTTCCCGTCGATGACGGGTGTGCTGCTGATTTGTGCAGGGATCATCAGCCTGGCGTTTGTACGCGGGATGACTGCGCAGTTGTTCAAGCCGATACTGATGGCCGTGTGTGCGGGGGTGTTCATCGCGTCCTACACGGTGGTGGATGCCAAAGGTGTAAGAGCCAGTGAGACGGTGCTGCAGTACATCATCTATCTCACGGTATTCCAGAGCATTCCGATCCCGCTGCTGGCGTTTTTCAAGGCGCGATCGGCGCTCATCCAGGCAGTGCGCGGCCACTGGCGAGTGGGTGCGATGGGCGGGGTTTTCTACGTGTCGTCTTACGGTTTGGTCCTGTTTGCACTGTCGCTGGATGCGGTGGCCAGGGTCTCAGCGCTGCGGGAGACGAGTGTTATCATCGGCGCCATCATTGCCGCGCTGTTCTTCCGAGAGCGGTTCGGCTGGCGACGGATGCTGTCGGCGTTCGTCATTGTTTGCGGGATCGTCCTGATCAAAGTGAGCACCTGATGGCCCAGCGTCCGCCACCCACTCCTATGCTTCAAGCCTTTGTCAGCGCGGCGCAAACCGGCAGTTTCGCGCGTGCTGCGTCTGAGTTGAATCTCACAGCCAGCGCCATCAGCCATCAAATCGCAGGTCTGGAAGAATGGTGGGGAGTGCAGTTGTTCGAGCGGCATTCGCGGGGAGTCAAGCTCACGCCTGCGGGAGAGACCTTACTGCCGGTGGCGGATAGCTTTTTCAAAGCGCTGGATGCGGTGCTGCAGTCGCTTAGTCCGAGTAAATCACAGCCGCTTCACCTCTCGTGTACCTCCTCCCTGTGTGCAACCTGGCTGATTCCACGAATGCATGGTGCTCACGCCGAAGCTGCATTGAACCTTGATCTGGTGTTGACCAGCGTGGACATCAGTCGCGCCACCTTAAGCGTTTATCCGTTCGATGTCGCTGTGGTGATGGGTGATGGTGACTACCCGGATCATCATGTCGAACTGCTGATGCGCGATGCGGTGTTCCCGGTATGTTCGCCGCAATTCAAACGCGTGAATGGTGAGATTGCGCTGGAGGACATCGCGCGGTACCCGCTGATTCACCGAGTCGACGATCAGGTATGCCCAGGATGGGAGAGCTGGTTCGCCTTTCACGGGCTGGAGGCACCGCCGTATCACCACGGGCCGCGTTTTCCAGATTCCAGCCTGGCCATCAGTCTGGCAGTGAAAGGCGGCGGGATTGCGCTGGGCAGGACGGCGCTGGTGCATGACCAATTGAAAGACGGTGAACTGGTTGCGTTGAATGCCCCCACCATGATGTCCCCTGCGGCGTACTACATCATTTGTCGAAATGGACGACAATCAGAACGCGATATCGCCCGCTTGTTTGATTGGCTCAAGGCCCAGGCACATCAGTTCATTGACCAAGTGCGGGGCTCTGGCGCTTGATTCAGCGCCGACCCGCCCGCGTACTCACATCCACCCACACCCAAATGCTGCCTTTCACAATCATCTGCCAGTAACTGTCCACATCCAGCATCGGCATGCCGTTATCCAGGCTAGTGGGAAAAAGAGCCTGTTCGGCGACATGCATGCTTACGGCACTGAAGGCGTGCGCTTCTACACCAGGCAGAAGTCGATTATGCAGCGCTGGTCGGAGAGCATCGAACAGGGGGCTGAGTTTGCGATGCCGGTTTCCAAATAACATAGTTGGGAGGGTAAATGTGGGAGGGGGCTTGCCCCCGATTGCTGCGGATCAGCTAACCATAATTTGGCTGACCCACTGCTATCGGGGGCAAGCCCCCTCCCACAGGCGTTATGTGGTGCCGGTGAGAATGGCTTTAACGCCGGCCCGCCCGCGTACTCACATCCACCCACACCGCCAACACCAAAATGCTGCCTTTCACAATCATCTGCCAGTAACTGTCCACGTCCAGCATCGACATGCCGTTATCCAGGCTGGTAATCACCAGCGCCCCCAGCAATGCGCCATATACCGTGCCGGAGCCGCCGCGCATTGATGTGCCGCCGATAAAGCAGGCGGCGATGGCGTCCAGTTCGCCCATGTTGCCCGCCGACGGTGAGCCCGCCGCCAGACGTGCGGTGTTGACCAGACCGGCGAGGGCGCACATGACGCCCATGATGCCGAAGATCCACAATTTGACCGCCTGCACGTTGATGCCCGACAGCCGCGTGGCTTCCATGTTGCTGCCCACCGCATACACGCGGCGGCCAAATACGGTCTGGCTGGTGACGTAGCTGAACACGCCGAGCAGCACCAGTAACAGCAACACCGGCACGGGGATGCCGTCGTAGCTGTTGAGGGTGGTAACGAACCCGGCCAGCACTGCGCCGATCACCACCACCCGCAGCACGTCGCGCATCAATGAGTGCGCGGCCAGCCCATGCAGTGCGCGGTTGCGTCGTTGTTTCCAGGTCAAGAAGAGTGTGAGGGCAAACAGCAAAAGCCCCAGCCCAACCCCCACGGTATGCGGCAGATAGCCCTGGCCCACATACACCAGCGATGGCGACACTGGCGCGATGGTGGTGCCGCCGGTGATCCCCAGCAGAACCCCGCGAAACGCCAGCATGCCGCCCAAGCCGACGATAAACGACGGGATGCGCAGGTAGGCCGTCATATAGCCGTTGGCCAGGCCGATCATCAGGCCGCATAGCGCCACCAGGCTCACATTGGCCAGCAGCGGAATGTGGTAGACCACGTCCAGGATCGCCGCCAGCCCACCCAGCAGGCCCAACAATGAACCCACCGACAAGTCGATCTCGCCGCTGATAATCACCAGCACCATGCCGCAGGCCAGGATGCCGGTGATGGACATCTGCCGCAGCAGGTTGGACAGGTTACGCGGCGTGAGGAAGCCGCCCTCGGTCTGCCAGCTGAAAAACAGCCAGATCACCGCCACGGCAATCACCAGGGCGAGCATTTTGTAGCGGGTGAACAGCTGTTTGACCTGATTCATCTACGCGGTTTTCCGATTGTTATTGTTTTGGCTGAGCGCGGCGGCGAGGACCTGTTCCTGGGTGAGCCCCTGGTTGATGAAGTCGCCGCGCAACTGACCGTCGCCGATTACCAGCACGCGGTCGGACACCCCCAGCACTTCGGCCAGTTCCGAGGACACCATGATGATCGCCACGCCTTCGGCGGCCAGCGTCCCCATCAGCTTGTAGATTTCATACTTGGCGCCCACGTCCACCCCGCGCGTGGGCTCGTCGAGGATCAGCACTTTGGGCTGGGTCATCAGCATTTTCGCCAGCACGGCTTTTTGCTGATTGCCGCCGGACAGGCTGGTGATCGGCAAAAACGGGCTGGCGGTCTTGAGGTGCATGCGCGTGATCTGCCGGTCGATACTGCCCAGCTCGGCCTCGGCGTCGATGCGGGTCAGGTGCGCATAGGTGTCGAGCACCGCCAGGGTGATGTTCTGGCCCACGCCGAGGTCGGGGATGATGCCTTGGCGCTTGCGATCTTCGGGCACCATGCACAACCCGGCGCGGATCGATTTGAGCGGCGTGCGCGTATCGATCACTTCGCCGTCCAGCCATACTTCGGCGCTGTAGCGGCCGGGGTAGGCACCGAACAGGGCTGACACCAGTTCGGTACGCCCGGCGCCCACCAGCCCGGCAATACCGAGGATTTCCCCACGCTTGAGCACGAAGGAAATGTCGTCGACGCGTTTGCGCTTGGGGTTGTCGACGTCGTAGCAGGTCACGTGGCGCGCCTCGAACATTACCTCGCCGACGTCATGGGGCTCGGTGGGGTAGAGGTTGCTCATCTCGCGGCCGACCATCTGAGTGATGATGCGCGGGATGTCCATATCGGCCATGGCCGTGGTTGCGATGTGCTTGCCGTCGCGGATCACCGTGATGGTGTCGCACACCGCCGCCACTTCATCGAGTTTGTGGGAGATGTAGACGCAGGCCACCCCCTTGGCCTTGAGGTCGCGGATGATATCCAGCAGCACCTCGATTTCCGAGCGGGTCAGGGCCGAAGAGGGTTCGTCGAGAATCAACAGGCGCGCCTGTTTGTTCAGGGCCTTGGCGATTTCCACCAGTTGCTGGTAACCGCCGCCGTACTGCGACACCGGTAGCGCCACGTTGATGTCCGGCACCTTGAGTTCACGCATCAAGGCTTCGGCGCGGTGCAGCATCGCCGGGTAGTTCATGCGTCCACCCGGCAAGGTCAGCTCGTGCCCCATAAAGATGTTTTCGGCCACTGACAGATCAGGCACCAGGGTCAACTCCTGGTGGATGATCACAATGCCGGCGGCCTCGGTTTCACTGATGGACTGCGCCTTGAGCGGCTGCCCATTCCAGAGGATTTCCCCCTCCCAGGTGCCGTGGGGATAGACCGCCGACAGCACCTTCATCAAGGTAGATTTACCGGCACCGTTCTCGCCGCACAGGCCGACACATTCCCCCGGCCGCACCTTGATGTCGATACCGTTCAGCGCGTGGACACCGCCAAAGGTTTTGACGATGCCGTTCATTTGCAGCAGGTAGTCGGCCATGGCGGTCATTGCCCGCCGATCTGCTCTTTGGTGTAGAAACCGTCCTTCTCCAGCAGGTCGATATTGGCCTTGGTCAGTGGAGTGGGCGTAAGCAGGATGGTGTCGACCTTCTTGCTGCCGTTGTCGTATTGCGAGCTGTAGGTGGGCTTCTCGTTACGCGCCAGTTGCACCGAGAGCTTGGCCGCTTCGGTGGCGATCAGCTTGAGGGGCTTGTACACGGTCATGGTCTGGGTGCCGTCGATCACGCGTTTGACGGCGGCGAGGTCGGCGTCCTGGCCGGAGATCGGCACCTTGCCCGCCAGCTTCTGCGCGGCCAGGGCCTGGATCGCACCGCCGGCGGTAGCGTCGTTGGAGGCGACAATCGCGTCGATTTTGTTGTTGTTCCGGGTCAGGGCGTTTTCGACGATGCTCAGGGCTTCGGTGGGGTTCCATTCCTTGACCCATTGCTGGCCGACTACCTTGATATCGCCCTTGTCGATGGCCGGTTGCAACACCTTCATCTGGCCTTCGCGCAGCACCTTGGCGTTGTTATCGGTAGGCGCGCCGCCGAGCAGGAAGTAATTACCCTTGGGCGCCGCCTGCAGCACGCCGCTGGCCTGCATCTCGCCGACTTTTTCGTTATCGAAGGAAATGTAGGCGTCGATGTCGGCGTTGAGGATCAGGCGGTCATAGGACACCACCTTGATCCCGGCCTTCTTGGCTTCGGCGACCGCGTTGGTCAGAACCGTGGCGTTGAACGGCACGATCACGATCACATCGACGCCACGGGAAATCAGGTTCTCGATCTGGGAAATCTGCTTTTGCTCGTTGGCATCGGCGGACTGCACAAAGACTTTGGCATCGAGTTTTTCCGCTGCTGCCACGAAATAATCGCGGTCGCGGGACCAGCGCTCCAGGCGCAGGTCGTCGATGGAAAAGCCGATTTTCGGATGGGCCGGGTCGGCCATCACCGGCAGGGCGAGCAGGGCCAGGGCGGTGGCGAGCAGGGTACGTTTGAATGACTTCATGGTGGTGCGTCCTTTTATTGTTGTTGGAAAGACACTGGGTGAAGACTTTAGGCGAACACTATAGGTGTGGCTAACCGGCGTGTTGTGGTAAGCCGGGATTCTGTGGTGAACAGGACTTTTGTGGTGAATGCGCTTGTCGTGGTGAATGGGCTTGGTGTGGTGAGCAGGCTTGTTGTGGTGAGCGGGCTTGCCCCGCGCTGGGCTGCGAAGCAGCCCCAAACCCAGGCACCTCGGTGTGTCAGCTAAAAACACATCGCCTGCAATGGGGCCGCTTCGCGCCCCAGCGCGGGGCAAGCCCGCTCACCACACAACAAGCCCGCTCACCACAATAAGCCCGCTCACCACTCTGTCACCGATAAATAAACCGGTTGACCACCCCCTCCAGCATCTCTTGCCGACCACTCACGGCCTGCGGGTTCAGCCCGTGGGTAAACGCATGTTCGGCCAGGGATTCCAGGCTGAACTCACCGGCCAGCACGGCTTGGCCCAACGGCTGTTGCCAGCCTGCGTAGCGTTGGTCCTTGAACTGCTGCAACCGATCGTTCTGCACCATGGCAGCCGCGCGTTCCAGCGCCAGGGCCAGTACATCCATGGCGCCGACATGGCCGTGGAACAGGTCGATTTCGTCGAGGCTTTGGCGGCGCACCTTGGAGTCAAAGTTGTAGCCGCCGTTCTTGAAGCCGCCAGCCTTGAGGATTTCATAGGTGGCCAGGGTCATTTCTTCGACGCTATTGGGGAACTGGTCGGTGTCCCAGCCGTTCTGCGGGTCGCCACGGTTGGCGTCGATGCTGCCGAAGATGCCGAGGGACACGGCGGTGGCGATTTCATGGTGGAAACTGTGCCCGGCCAGGGTCGCGTGGTTGGCTTCGATATTGACCTTGATCTCATGCTCCAGGCCGTATTCGTGCAGGAAGCCGAACACCGTGGCGCTGTCGTAATCGTATTGATGCTTGGTCGGCTCCTGGGGCTTGGGCTCGATCAGCAGGTCGCCCTTGAAGCCGATCTTGTGCTTGTGCTCCACCACCATGCGCATAAAGCGCCCGAGTTGTTCGCGCTCGCGCTTGAGGTCGGTGTTGAGCAGGCTTTCATAGCCTTCACGACCGCCCCACAGCACATAGTTGGCGCCCTTGAGCCGCAGGGTGGCGTTCATCGCGCTGAACACCTGGGCGGCGGCGCAGGCGAACACTTCCGGGTCAGGGTTGGTGGCCGCGCCGGCGGCGAAGCGCGGGTGGCTGAAGCAATTGGCGGTGCCCCACAACAGCTTGATGCCGGACTGTTCCTGATGGCGCTCCAACTGATCGACCATCTGCGCAAAGTGTTCGCGGTACTCCTTGAGCGAACTGCCCTCGGGGGCTACGTCGGTGTCGTGGAAACTGTAGTAATCGATGCCCAGCTTGGAGAAGAACTCAAACGCGGCGTCGGCCTTGCCCTTGGCCACTTCCATCGGGTCGCCGCTGCGCTGCCACGGGCGCTTGAAGGTGCCGACGCCGAACATGTCCGCACCGGGCCAGACAAACGTATGCCAATAACAAGCCGCCATGCGCAGGTGCTCGCGCATCGGTTTGCCGAGGATCAGTTTGTTGGCGTCGTAGTGGCGAAAGGCGAGGGGGGTATCGCTGTCGGGGCCTTCGAAGCGAACCTTCTCGACACCGGGGAAGTACGTCATGGCGTGTTCCTTATTGTTCTGGGCGGTGTCTGGATACTAGCAACGGCACCTGGCTCGCTAATTATGAAAATCACCAAGCGATGGTGCGATTTTGAGTGGCGGGGGCTACCCTGTGGCGACTGGCCTGAGGACAACAACAATGAAAACCCTACCGCCCGTGCACCGCATTGCCTTGCTGTTCAACGGCAGCAAAATCTACGACCGTGGCATCATCGCCGGCATCGGCAATTACCTGAGCAGCACCCGCGCATCCTGGGATTTGTTCCTGGAGGAAGACTTTCTGTGCCGGCTCAAAGGCATCGAGCGCTGGCAAGGCGACGGCATCATCGCTGACTTCGATGACCCGCTGATCGGCGAGGCCCTGGCCCACAGCAAGTTGCCGGTGGTGGCGGTGGGCGGGTCTTATGAGGATGCAAGCGCCTATCCCAAGGGCATTCCCTACGTGGCCACCGACAACCATGGGTTGATGAAGCTGGCTTATGAACACCTGATCGAGGCCGGCTTGACCCGCTTTGCCTGTTTCAGCCTGCCGCCGGCCCAGGCCAATCGCTGGGCCCAGGAGCGGGAAAAAGCCTTTCGTCGCTTGATGCAACGCGATGGCCTGAACGTCGAGGTGTATCGCGGCCTGGGCACCAGCGCGCCGTTGTGGGACAGCGCGGTGGAACAGCAGATTGCTTGGTTACAGAGCCTGCCCAAGCCCATCGGCATCATCGCCGTCACCGACGCCCGCGCTCGGCAACTGCTGCAAGCCTGCCTCACCGCCGGTATTGCGGTGCCGGAAGAAGTGGCGCTGATCGGCATCGACAACGACCCGCTGACCCGCACCCTCACGCGGGTGCCGCTGAGTTCGGTGATCCAGGGCACGGAAACCATGGGCCGCACGGCCGCCGCGCTTCTTCATCAGATGCTGCACGGCAAACCTTGCGCCGGCACGCAGATTCTGGTGCCACCGGAGGCAATCAACGTGCAGGCCTCCAGCTTGCATCAGCCTCTGGGCAATCCGTACGTGATGCAGGCGCTGCTGTTTATCCGCCAATACGCCTGCCAGGGCATCAAGACCGCACAAGTGGCGGCCTATGTCGGCGTGTCGCGTTCATCCCTGGAGTCGCACTTTCGCAAGGAGCGCGGGTGCAGCGTGCATGATGAGATCTTGCGCTTCAAACTCGCCGCCGCCGCCAAAGGCCTGGCAAGCCACGAACGGGCGATTGCCGACGTGGCGGCGCAATGCGGCTTCACATCGGCGCAGTACCTGCACACCGTGTTTCGCCGTGAATTTGGCTGTACCCCCCGGGAGTACCAGCGAGGCGAGGAGTGTGCGTTGCCCGTGCCTGATTAGGGCCTGACATACGCTGCTGAACCTGTGTGGGAGGGGGGGCTTGCCCTAATGCCAGTCGCCCTACTCAGTATTAACTGAAAAAACCGGCTCAAAATGTGGGAGGGGGCAAGCCCCCTCCCACATGTTCAAGCAGAGCCGGAGCGCACGCAGGCGTTATGGCAAGGCGTAGGCGATCACATAGTCGCCCCGGTCGGTGGACTGGCGCGCGCCGCCGGCAGTCACCACGACGTATTGCTTGCCGGTTTTCGGCGACACGTAGGTCATCGGGCCGCCCTGGCTGCCGACGGGCAGGCGGGCTTTCCAGATTTCTTCGCCGTTGCCACTGTTGAAGGCGCGCAGGTAGAAGTCCTGGGTGCCGGCGATAAAGATCAAGCCGCCCTGGGTCGACAGCGTGCCGCCGAGGGTCGGCAGGCCGATCTTGATCGGCAGGTGCATACGGATGCCCAGCGGACCGGTGTCTTCCACGGTGCCCACCGGCACTTGCCAGGCGATTTTCTGCGTTTTCATATCAATGGCGGTCAGGGTGCCGAACGGCGGCGCCTGGCAGGGGATACCGGCCACCGACAGGAAGCGGTTTTTGTTCACCGCATACGGCGTGCCCTTGAGCGGTACTGCGCCCATGCCGGTGTTCAGCGCTTCGCCACCGGACGCGGCCTGGGCCTTGTTCTGCGACGGGATCATCTGGATCCACAGGCCCAGGCGCATGTCGTTGACGAAGATAAAACCATGCACCGGGTCGGTGGAAAGACTGCCCCAGTTCATGCCGCCCAGGGAACCGGGAAAGCTCAGGGATTTATCCGTGCCCGGCGCGGTGTACAGGCCGTCGTAGCGCATGCCCTTGAAGTCGATGCGGCACAGCAACTGGTCATATGGGGTGGCGCCCCACATGTCTGATTCCCTCAGGGTTTGCGCGCCGATCTGCGGCATGCCCACGGATTTGGGTTGGGTTGGCGAATAGGGTTCGTTGGGGATATTGGCGGCCTTGACCGGCACGTCCTTGACCTCAGTCAGCGGCTTACCGGTGGCGCGGTCGAGCACGTAGATCTGCCCGGCCTTGGTGCCGATGACCACCGCGGGTACGGCCTTGTCACTGCCCGGCGGGGTGAAGTCGATCAGGCTCGGCTGCATCGGCAGGTCGAAGTCCCACAGGTCGTTGTGGACGGTTTGGTACACCCACTTTTCGGCCCCGGTGGAAGCGTCCAGCGCCAGGACGGACGCGCCGTATTTATGGTTGAGCGCGGTGCGTTCCACGCCATAGATGTCGGTGGACGAACTGCCCATCGGCAGGAAAACCGTGTTCATCTGCGGGTCGTAGGACATCGGCGCCCAACTGTTGGGCGTGCTGCGCACATAAGTGCTGCCAGCGGCCGGCGCTTGTTTGTCGTCGGGGTTGCCCGGGTCGAAGGCCCAGCGCATGTGCCCACTGATTACGTCGAAACCACGGATCACGCCGCCGGGCATATCGGTCTGCACGTTATCGGCGACGCGGCCACCGACCACTACGGTGGTCCCGGCGATCAGCGGGGCGGAGGACAGTTGGTAGTAACTGTCCGGCACATTGCCGAGGCCAGTTTTGAGATCCACCTGGCCATGGCTGCCGAAGTCTTCGCAGAATTGGCCGGTGTCGGCGTCCACCGCAATCAGACGCGCATCGATGGTGTTGGTCAGCAAACGGCGCTGGCACTGCGCACCGGCTGGAACGCTAGCGGCGATGATCGGCGAGCTGTTGGGTTGGGTCGGTTGGGCGATGGGCGCGCTGGCGTCGAAATAGGCCAGGCCCCGGCATCGTTGCCAGACCGCCGACTGTGCGTTGATCTGGTTTTTCCACAGCTCTTTGCCAGTGTCGGCGTCCAGGGCGATCAGGTTGTTGTGGGGCGTGCAGATAAACACCTTGTTGCCGATCTGCAGGGGTGTCAGTTGGTCTTCGGCACCGTTGCCGTCGCTGATGGCCACGTCGCCAGTGCGGTAGGTCCAGGCCACTTTGAGCTTGTCGATGTTGTCGCGGTTGATCTGATCCAGGGCGGCAAAGCGGCTGCCGCCCTCAGTGTTGCCGTAGTGCGCCCAGTCTTTCTGCGCCTCGGCCGCCACCACCGGTGTGACAACCGGGCCCGCACCCGTTGGCGCCACGCTCGGGTGCGCGACAAACATATTGCCCGCCGCCACCGCCACGCCCACCGCCAATACCGCCGCGACACCATACGCGCCGCGCGCCGGCTTGCCGGCCAGCAGCGGGTACACCAGTGCCACCACCAGGCCGATCACCGCGAACATAAACAATCGCGAAAACAGCGGCCAGAACACCAGCCCCACCTCTGCCACCGCCCACACGGCAGTGCCGATCAGAAACGCGGCGAACAGCCACGCGCCGGCCGGTTTGCGTTGGGCAATCAACAGGCCGGCAACCGCCATGGCCACACCGCCCAGCAGGAAATACCAAGAGCCACCGAGGCTGACCAGTTTGGCGCCGCCGACGGCCAGCGCGAGGCCGAGCAGGGCGATGATCACGCCCAGGCCCAGCAGGAAGAATCTAGAGACGCCAGCGGCGCGCGATGCTCGTTTCATGTCGAAAGGACTCGAGTGAGAGAGGGCAGAGGCATAATGTTAGCAAGACAAGTAACTAGTTAGTACATTTTTGCCGACAGACTGTCTTGGGCGTCAGCCACCGCGAGCAAATGGAGGTTAAAGAAACATTTCTTAATACATATCCAGTCACTGTGGTTGTACGACGTCATATCAACTGTGGTCGACTAGCGGCGTTCTCACAAAAAAAATAAATGGAGACTCCCTCGATGACCGGTATTCCAAGGATCGAAGGCCAGGCGGCGGCGCCCGCGTCCGGCCATGTCGTACGACTTCTAAAGCTGCTGGGCCCAGGTGTCATTGCGGTGCTGTCCTGGCTCGGTGCAGGGGATTTGATTACATCCTCGGTGGCCGGCGCCAACTACGGCTACGCGATGATGTGGGTACTGGCGGTGTCGCTGCTGCTCAGGTACTTGATCGTCAATATCATCGCGCGCTTCCAGCTGTGTAATAACCAAGGCATGACTATCCTGCAGGGCTATGCCCAGTTGAACCCGTTTTTCGCCTGGTTCCTGCTGGTGTATGCGCTGCTGATGGGCCACTTGATGAATGCCTACATGATCAAGGGTGCGGGCGAGGCCCTGGCCATGCTGTTCAAGACCGATTACGCGTTGCTGTGTTCGGTGGCAGTGGTACTGGCGGTGTGGCTGCTGGTGGGGCGCAATATCTATTCGATGATCGAAGGGGTGATGAAGGGCCTGCTGGCGATTATGACGCTGGCCTTTATTGCTCTGGCGGTAATGTCCGGGCCGGACATGGCTGGCATCGTCAAAGGCACCATCGGTTTCAGTATTCCGCCGGACGAGGGCGTGCATGGCGCTCTGTTGGTGGCGGTGTCGGTGATCGGCGCTGTCGCCGGCTCTATAGCCAACTTCGTGCATCCCTATGTGATGCGCCAAAAGGGCTGGATCGGCCCGCAGCACAAGCGCATCCAGCGCAACGACCTGCTGTTTGCGGTATTCGTGGGGATTGTGATCAACCTGGCAATCTGGATCGTCGGCGCGCAAATCCTGCGTCCCAACGGCATCGAAGTGAAAACCCTCGGCGATCTGGGCAAGGCGCTGGAGCTGTTCTTCGGCCCCATCGGCTGGTACATCTTCTTTATCGGCGTGTTCGCCACGCTGTTTGCGAGCATTTCCGGCAAAACCACGGCATTCCCGATGTTGATCACCGATGCCTTCCAGCACGTGCGGCCTGAACGGCGCCAGCGCTTCGGCAAAGAGTTTCATCGTGACCCGATGCACAAGTGGTTCATGTTGTTCATTCTGGTCACGCCGCTGATCTGGTCGCTGCCGGGCATGCCGGATTTCGTCACGCTGACCATCGGCGTGAGTGCGCTGAACATCGTCGGGTTGCCGGTGATTTCCCTGGGGCTGTTGATCATGTCCAACCAGAAGTCGCTGCTCGGCAAGGAATACCGTAACAACCTGTTCGAGAACATTGCCCTGGTGTTCGCCACCGGGTTGGCATTGTGGGTGGCGTTCCAGCTTGGGGTTGAGCTGTTCGCCTGAGCAGGCACGGCGGTGAAGGGTTCACCGCCGTGTGCGTCGGGAGGGATCAGAACTTGAAGCGACCCACCAACCCTTTGAGCTGAGCGGAAATATCGGTCAAACGGCCCGAGCCGGACTGTGCCGAGTGGGCGAAGCCTTCGACCAGTTGCGCATCGGCATGGATCTGCGCGATGTGGCGGTTGATCTCTTCGGCGACTTGGTGCTGCTCTTCGGCGGCGGTGGCGATCTGGGTGTTCTGGTCGCGGATCGAGTCCACCGAGCCGCGGATCTTGTCGAAGCTGTCGCGGGCCTGCTGGATGCGTTCCACGCTGGTATGGGACACCAACAGGCTGCCTTGCATCTGCTGCGTGACTTCCTGGGTGCGGCGGGCGAGGTTGCCCAGCAGGCTGTCGATCTCGCCGGTGGAGTCGGCGGTGCGGCGGGCGAGAGCGCGGACTTCGTCGGCGACCACGGCAAAACCGCGGCCCTGGTCACCGGCCCGTGCGGCTTCGATGGCGGCGTTGAGCGCCAGCAGGTTGGTCTGTTCGGCAATCGAGCGGATGGTATCCAGGATGGTGTTGATGTTTTTACTGTCCTGCTCCAACTGCTGCATGGTCTGGGTCGACTTCTGCAAGTCTTCACTGAGCCGCAGCACGCTGCCGGTGGCTTCGCCGATATGTTGCTGGCCGTCATGCACGTCGCGGTAGCCTTCGTCGGCGCTGGAAGCGGCGGCGCTGCAAGAGCGTGCGACTTCGTTGGCGGTGGCCACCATCTCGTTGAACGCGGTGCTCACTAGTTCCACTGCTTCGCGCTGGCGCCCGGCGGCCTGGTTCATATTGTTGGCCACTTCGCTGGTGTCGGCGGCGGCGCTCTGCAGATCGGAGGATGCGTTACCGATGCGCTGCACCAGTTGCGCGATCATGCCCAGAAACTGGTTGAACCAGCCGGCCAGGGTGGCGGTTTCGTCTTTGCCCTGCACCTTGAGTTGACGGGTAAGGTCGCCTTCACCTTCGGCGATTTCCTGCAGGCCGTCGGCCACGCCGCGAATCGGCCGCACGATGACGCTGGCAAAACTGGCACCGACAATCGCGAACACCACAGCCAGGGCTGCGGCGATGGCGGCGATCAACCAGGTCAGGCTGGTGGCGCCGGCCATCACTTCGTCGCGCTTGATCAGGCCGATAAAGCGCCAGCCCAGGTCTTTGGAACTGACCACGTTGGCCATATAGGCCACGCCGTCGATGTCGATCTGGGTCACGCCGTCGCCGCGCTTGGCCAATTCGGCGTAGTTGGGGCCCAAGTCGGCCAGAGGCTTGAAGTTATGCTTGGCATCGCTGGGGTCCACCAGCACGTTGCCGTTGCCTTCCACCAGCATCAGGTAACCGCTGTCACCGAGCTTGATGTTCTTGACCAGTTCGGTCAGTTGCTTGAGCGACACGTCCAGGCCCACCACGCCCAGCACATTGCCGCTGGCATCGGCCACGGTATGCACGGTGCCGATCAGCACCACGTCGTCCGGCGCCCAGTAGTACGCGCCGGTGCGCACCGTGGTGCCAGGCGCGGCAACCGCTGCCTTGTACCAGGGGCGTACGCGCGGGTCGTAGTTGGTCAGCTTGGCGTCGTCGGGCCAGCTGGCGTAGCCACCGTCGGCGAGGCCGAGGGACAGGTAGGCCGTGGTGGGATGGCTCTTGGCGAATTGATCGAAGATCGCCAGCAGCTCTTTATTGGTTGGGGTCAGCGGGATTTGCGCAGCGTCGGCACTGGCATAGCTCTTGAGATCTTTGGCCGCGACCACGCGCGGGTCCTTGGCCACGTACTCGACGTTCTGGCTGATGCCGTCGAAGAACTGCTTCATGCCATTGTCGATCTGGCGGATTTCCCGTCCGCTGCTGTCGAGGAAATTGGCCTGAGCCCCCTCGCGCAGATTCAACACTACCAGTACCGCTACCAGGATGACCGGCACGCACGCGATAGCCGCGAACGCCCAGGTCAGCTTCTGCTTGATATTCATGACTTTCACCCGCGGGTATTTATAGTTTTGGCAAGGCAAACAGTAGTGCTGAGCGTCGCAGGGGTTGTTATGAAGGGTGGGTCCTTGCGTACGTACCCTCTTTATCGACCGAGAGGGCACGCACTTTAGGGCAAGCAGGTGGGTTCAGCCGATCAAATTGTCGGCCAGGGTGTCGCGGCGCATCGATTGCAGGTTTTTCTCGATGGTTTCGCAGATGGCTTCCATCTGGATTTGGTGTTCGCTGGAGCGGAACGGGCTTTGCAGGTCGGTGCCGATGCGTTCGATAGCCAGCAGCATAAAGCCCACCACCGTGGACGCCAGCGGGGTAAACCAGCCCAGGGATTCCACCAGGCCCACCGGTACGATCAGGCAGAACAGGGTGATAAACAGACGCGGGAAATACACGTAGGGGTAGGGCAGCGGCGTGTTGGCGATACGCTCCATACCGCCCTGGGCGTTGGACAGGTCCACCAGGGTCGACTCCAGCCGCGCCAGGCGAATGCTGTCCAGATGCCCGGCCTTGTATTCGCGGGCCAGCAACGCCGCCGAACCGGTAAGGATGTCATTGGCGAAATTATTGGTCGCACCGTTGCGCGCAAACTCATCGGCAGGGATGAACGCGCGCACTTCATCGGGGCACGGCTGGCCCCGCAGGTGCGCGGCCAGGCAGTTCACGTAGGCCACATGTCGGCGCAACAGCGTGGACTTGATCGGGTTGACCTCACTGCCGGGGTCGTCCAGCAGGGTCAGCACCTGGCGCGCAAAGCTGCGCGAATTGTTGACCATCGCCCCCCACAACGTGCGGGCCTCCCACCAGCGGTTATAGGCGCTGCTGTTGCGAAAACTGATCAACACCACGAGTGCCGAGCCCAGCAGGGTCAGGGGCATCAGCGGCAGGTTGATCTTGGCTGTGAGAAACAGCATGAAGTCCACTGTCACGGCGACGTCCCACAGCAACAGCCAGAACAACGACCAGCCGACGTAGCCCATGGTCTTGATGACCAGGCGGTACTTTTTGATGATGGCGGCTTTCAAATGACAACCTCGCGGCGAACGGTAAGCAACAGTGCCTTAGCTCGGACGCCGACGAGCCCGTTAGGTTCGCCGCAACCTGAAACGTTTAAGCCGCCGGGCGCAACAATTTTGGTAGCGATGGCGGCAGGTTTTAGAAGCGCGGCCTGAGTGAATGTGTGGCAAGCCTGCTCATATGTCAGCCTTTAAGATTTGTGTAGATACCTATGTATCCTGAGTCAAACCCACGAGAGTGAGCCCCTATGAAGATCGGTGTGATTTCCGATACCCACGGCCTTCTGCGGCCCGAGGCCGTGGCGGCCCTGCAAGGTTGCGAGCAGATCCTCCATGCCGGCGATATCGGCGGCGCCGACATTGTCGAGCAATTGGCGCGCATCGCACCGTTGCACGTAGTGCGCGGCAACAACGATCAAGATGCTCCATGGGCGCGCCAGGTGCCGGATCACCTGCACATCAGCCTCAACGGTTGGAAGACCTTGCTGGTGCATGACATCGCCGATGTCCCGGCGTTGCTCGACGCCAAAACGCGCTTGGTGATCACCGGGCATTCCCACAAACCGCTGATCGAGTGGCGGGGTGAAACGCTGTATGTGAACCCCGGCAGCGCGGGTCGGCGGCGGTTCAAGTTGCCGGTGACATTGGCGCTGTTGGCGGTGGACGAGGGCGCTATCGACGCGCGTCTGGTGGCGCTGCTGGATTGAATGGGCTTACTGCGTGCACAGGATGAACGCAAGCAAACCTGGAAAGCGGCGCCGGGGCAGGGCCAGTGCGCGTGGGAAGGCGATGACCCTGACCCTGCCGACGCCGTATGCTCGTTGGGTTGATACACAGCAGATACACAAAAAATAACGAATGAGAACAGATATCAAACACGAATGACTTGATATACCATTCGCGGCGAATTCTTGGCAGGTTTGCCGTCCCATCTGGCTCATTCACTAGGCTGAACACCCATGCGTCGTACGCTGATTTCCCTGTGTGTCCTTCAGGCGTTTTCCCCTTTTACCTGGGCGCAGGAGGTCACCACGCCATCTGCCAGCCTTGAGTTACAAGCGACCACGGTCACCGGCGAAGGGGATTACGAGACGGCGCAAGGTCCCGTCAAGGGCTATCACGCCACGCGTTCGGCAAGTGCGACGCGCACCGACACTTCCATCCACGAAACCCCGCAGTCCATCAGCGTGGTGTCCAAGGACGTGGTCGAGGACCTCGGCGCAACGCGCCTGCAAGATGCTCTCGACTACGCCGGCGGTGTAGGCCGCGCCAACAACTTCGGCGGGCAGGGCCTCACCACGTTTACCGTGCGCGGCTTCACCACCGGCGAGTTCTACCGCAACGGCTTCCCGATCAACCGTGGCTACCCGAACATGCCGGACGCCAACACCATCGAGCGCCTGGAAGTGCTGCGCGGCCCGGCCACCATGCTGTACGGCCGTGGCGATCCGGGCGGTACCTTCAATGTGGTGTCCAAACAACCGCTGGCCGAACGCACGGTGACCCTCGGCAGCCAGTTGAACGACCAGGGCATGCAGCGCGGCACGCTGGACGCCTCCGGCCCGCTGGACGAAGAAGGCCGCCTGGCCTATCGCCTGAACGTGGTGGGCGAGGGCGGCGACACCTTCCGCGATCATGTGTCGACCGAGCGCTACGGCGTCACCCCGGTCCTTACCTGGCAGGCCAGCGATGACACCAAGGTGATCTTCGAAGGCGATTTCATGCGCAATAACCATCCGCTGGACCGTGGCCTGACGCGTTTCGCCAACCAGGCCGGCACGCCGTCCCGCGACACGTTCTGGGGTGACAAGGACGTGGGCAAGCTGCACAACGATAACAACATGGCCCAGCTGCGTTTCGAGCATATGCTCAACGACAGCTGGACGTTGGGGGGTGGGTTTCAGTGGTTGGATGGGACGTTGCAGGGCAATGCCATCGAGGCTAACGGCCCCGGTAGCCTGAGCGCCGACGGCCGCACGCTGCAACGCAACTTCAACTACCGCAAGCTGGAATGGACCGATAAGGACTACCAGCTCAACCTGACCGGGCACTTCTCCACCGGCGGCTTCGATCACACCTTGCTGACCGGCATCGAGTACGAGGACTACGACTACCAGTCGATCATCCAGCGCTCCAGCGCCGCCGCCGGCACCTACCCCATCGATATCTTCAATCCGGTCTACGGCCAGACACGCCCGCCGCTGACGCGCACGCCGACCCACGACAAAGAAAACCTCAAGACCTACGCGGCTTTCGTGCAGGACCAGGTGGCGCTGACCGAACGCTTGAAAGTCCTGGCCGGTGCGCGTTTCGAGCGGTTCGAACATGACTACGAAAGTTATGTGACGGGTGTCAAACCGTGGCAGGCCGCGGACAACGCCGTGACTCCACGGCTAGGCGTGAGCTACGACCTGACCGACACCGTCGCCGTCTACGCCGACGCCGCGCGCTCGTTCAAACCCAACACCGGTGCCAGCCGTGAAGGCGGAGGTTTCGCGCCGGAGAAAGGCAAGTCCTACGAAGTGGGCATCAAGTGGGAGGCCCTGGACCGTCAGTTGAGCGTTGACGCGGCGATCTACCAGATCGAGAAGAAGAACGTGCTCACCACCGATCCCGTGGATTCCACCTTCAGCGTCGCCGCTGGCCAGGTCCGCAGTCGCGGTTTCGACCTTAACGTTGCCGGCAATCTCACCCCCGAATGGCGCGTGATCGGCGGCTACGCCTATGTGGACGCCGAAGTCACCCGGGACAATACCCTGCGCAGTGGCACGCGCTTGCTGAATATCCCGCGTAACAGCTTCAGCCTGCTCAACGTCTACGAATTCCAAGACGGTGCACTCAAGGGCCTGGGCCTTGGCGCCGGCGGTAAATACGTCGATGAACGCGCGGGCCAGACCGCCAACAGCGCGTTTTCCATGGGCGCCTACACCGTCGTCGACCTGCTCAGTTACTACAAGGTCAACGACAAGATCCGTCTTAACCTGGACGTGAAGAACCTGTTCAACCGCGAATACGAAGAGGGTGCGTTCGGCAATATCTACGCGTATCCCGGCGCGCCGCGTACGGTGCAGGTTGGTATTGCCTACACCTTGTAACGCCGTCTTGTCGGCTTGCAATGGCATAGGGGCGTAACCAGATAGTTGGAGCTAAGTGTGGGAGGGGGCTTGCTGGGTTGAGGCTTGCTGTGGTGAGCGGGCTTGCCCCGCGCTGGGCTGCGAAGCGGCCCCATTCCAGGC
>NZ_JARVSL010000048.1:0-18668 GCF_030209215.1 Pseudomonas sp. efr-133-TYG-23
ATTGGCCAACTGACACACCGCCATCGGGGGCAAGCCCCCTCCCACATTAAGTCCTCTGTCAGCTTCTTTTAGTCCTTTGTCAGCTTCTGTTAGACCGCTGCCAGCTTCGAGGCCAGGGCTTTGGCTTGCAGCGCCACATCCGTCACCGCCGTGCTCTCCCACCACATTCCGCGCAACGGCGGGCCCATGGCGAACAGTCGCGCGCTGACCTGGCCCTGGGCATCCAGCACCGCCCCCGAGGCATCCGCTGCGATGCCCAATGCCAACGGCCCGGGCTGGATCAACCCGCGCTTGAGCAACTGCTGCGGCAAGGGCCGGGCTACGCGGCGCCAGTCGTATTCGATGCCGCTGGAGTTGATCAGCGCCGCGCCCGTCACTTGAGTGAGCGTCTGTTCGCCGCGTTGGCGCACCGCGATGGTGACGCCGCTTTGCGCGGGCACCAGCCCCTTGAATGACGCCGCACGAATGCGCAACCGCCCCTCCTCATGCAAACGCGCCACTAGCTGCGCGCTCAGCGGCGGCGAGCGGTGGTGATGACTTTCCCACCACGGCCGCACATGGCGCACGAACTGGCGCTTCTCGCGCTCGCTGGCCTGGCTCCAGAGACGGCCGATATGGACACGCACGGTGTCCAGCGGCGCTTGCCAGTCGATGCCCTGGGCCTGCGCGATGCTGCATTGGCGACGCAGTTCGCGCAGCAGTTGCCGAGGGCTGCGCAAGGCCGGGTCGGCAGCCAGGAAGTCGTCCCAGGCCGGCGGTTGCCGGCGCACATGGGGCAACAGTCCATGGCGCGAAAAGATCTCGATGGGCCCGCGATGCCCGGCCTGTTCCAGGGACACCACGGCGTCCACCATGGTCAACCCGGAGCCAATAATCAGCACCGTCGAGCGTGGATCCAGGCGCCTCATGGTCGCCACGTCCCATGGGTCGACCGCCGCCGCGTTGACGCCGCTGGAGTGGGTCTGCGGCGTGCGCGCCGCCGGGAACATGCCGGTAGCCAATACCGCAAAGTTACCGCGCAACCGCTGGCCGTTATCGAGGGTCAGCAGGGTTGAATCCGCATCCACCTGCACGTCGATCACTTCGGCCCTGACATGCTCCACCGTGGACGCCGAGCGTGCCTTGGCCTCGGCCAGCCGCTGCTGCGCATACACACCAAATAGCCCGCGCGGCGGGAACAGCTCGCTGATCGGCACCGCCTGCTCGGCCGACTCCGGCCAACCGCCGGCCGCGATGTGTTCGGTGAGCCACTGCGTGAGGTCGTCGGGGTTGTCCGGGTCCACGCTCATGCGCGCGGCGTTGCCGTTGAGGGTGTGGCCCAGTTCGACCGCACTGTAAGCCTCGCCTCGACCCAGTTCGGCGCGCGGTTCTATCACCAGGATCTGGCGCCGACCGGGCAGGCGCAGCAGTTGTACGGCCAGCATCGTGCCGCTCAGGCCGCCGCCGATGATCAGCACATCAGCGTTGCGGGTGGATTCCGTCATGCAGGTTCGCCCTTACTGTTTACCCAGGTAGATGTCATGCAGGTCGCCGCGCGCCCGCAGTTCAGCGGCACTGCCGCTCAAGGCCACGCGCCCAGTATCGAGCACATAGCCATGGGCCGCATAGGTGAGCGCGACGTTGATGTTCTGCTCGGCGATCAGGAAGCTCACCTGCTGCTCGCGGTTGAGCTGCGCGATGATCTCAAAAATCTCCTGCACGATCATAGGCGCCAAACCCATGGACGGCTCGTCGAGCAGTACCAAAGTAGGACGGGTCATCAACGCTCGGCCGATGGCGACCATCTGTTGCTCGCCGCCGGAGGTCAGCCCGGCGCGGGTGTGGCGCTTGGTCTTGAGCCGTGGGAACCAGGTGTAAATGCGCTCCAGGTCCTGGGCCATGGCCTTGCGGCTCAAACGCCGCACAAAGCCGCCGCTGCGCAGGTTGTCTTCCACGCTGAGCTGGCCGAACACATGGCGGCCCTCCAGCACATGCACCATGCCCTGGCGCACGCGCTGGTTGGGATCAATGCCGGCCAAGTCCGCACCGGCATATTCGATCACCCCCCGGCTGACCTCGGCGCGCTCGGCGCGCACCAGCCCGGAAATGGCCTTGAGGGTGGTGCTCTTGCCGGCGCCATTGGCACCCAGCAAGGCGACGATGGCGCCCTTGGGCACGCTCAGTGACACCCCGGCCACCGCCAGGATCGCGCCGTCGTAGATCACCTCGATATCGTTGACAGTCAACAGCGCCGGGCTCGCCGACACACTGGCAGGTTGGTTCATGGCTTATTCATCCCCGGTGCAGGCGCGTGGCGTCAGGCCTTTTTCCTTGGCGAACGCGGCGGACTTCTCGTCGATCAGCGGGCGCAGCAGCGCACGGTCGGCGGCGATCCAATCGCTGATCAGCGTCCAGTTCGCACCGTCCCATTGCTGCACCCGCGCCGAGCCGCCGCCTTCGTGATCGCGGCACGACAGTTTCAGGTTCTGCATCAGGCCCAGGTAGCCCATGTCTTTCAAGCGCGCATCGTCGATGTTCAAGTGCTCCAGGCCCCAACGCCCCTCTTCACCGTTGAGCGGACGCTTGCCGAACTTGGCCTGGGCGGTGCGGATCGCCTCGACCGCCACGGCGGCGTTCACCAGGCCGGAGTTGTAGTAGACGCTGCCGAAGTTCTTCAGGTCCTTGAGGTCGCTGTGGCCTTTGTCGAGCACGTATTGTTTGAGGCGTTTGTGAATCTCGAAATCCGCCCCCGCCGGGTACGGTGTCAGCGCCAGGTAACCCTTGGCGGCGGCGCCGGCAGGCAGCACATCCTCGCTGGAGCTGGCCCAGATATCGCCGATGATATGGTCCACCGGAAAGCCGAAGCGCGCCGCCGTCTTCACCGCCACCGGCGTGGACACGCCCCAGGTACGCAGGAACACCCAATCCGGGTTGGCCTGGCGCACCTGGCGCCATTGCGCGGATTGTTCGTTGCCCGGATCGGCCACCGGGATCTGGATATTTTCAAAGCCGTATTTTTCCGCCAGCAGCTTCAGCGGGCCGAGGGTTTCACGTCCGTAGGCCGAGTCGTGGTACACCGTGGCAATTTTCTTGCCCTTGAGTTTGTCGAAACCGCCCTCCCGCTCGGCGATGTAGTTCACCAGACTCGATGCCTCGCTGTAGAAGGTCAGCATCACCGGGAAGTTGTAGGGGAATACGGTGCCGTCGGTGGCCTCGGTACGCCCGTAGCCGAGGGTGATCAACGGGATCTTGTCCACCTCGGCCCGCTCGCTCAGCGCATAAGCCGCTGGCGCGCCATTGGGTTGGTACACCGCGACCGGGGCGCCATCCAGACCGTTTTTAAAGCGCTCGTAGCACTCGATGCCTTTCTCGGCGGTCCACTCGGTCTCGCATTCCTGCCACACCAGTTTCACCCCGTTGATGCCACCCTCGACCTCGTTGATATAGCGCAAATAGTCGATCATCCCGGCCCACACCTGCACGCCGCTGGACGCGTAGGCGCCGACCCGGTAGGTCGCCAGCGGGATAAATTGCTGGTCCGGGGACGCCACCGCCGGGGGTACGCTGGTGGTGAACGCAGCCACGGCTAACGCGGCGCCGGCCAGGGATTGTTTGAAGGATGCACGCATAGAAAGTTCTCTTGAGGTTAGAAACGCAGCGGCCACTGGCGCAGCCGATCGCGAAGGGTGTGCAACAGGCGAATCAAACCGTCGGGTTCCTTGATCAGGAACACGATGATCAACACGCCAAAGATGATTTTCTGCAGGTTCTGCAACTGCCCCGCATCCACCGCGCCACCGAACAGCGCCTGACCGGCGTGGCTGAGGAAAATCGGCAGCAGGCTGATAAACGCGGCGCCGACAAAGTTGCCGGCGATACTGCCCATGCCGCCGATAATGATGATGAACAGAATCTGGAACGAGCGATTGATATCGAAGCTGCTGGCGCTGGCCGTGCCCAGGTAAGCGAAGGCCCACAGCGCCCCGGCGATGCCCAGATAGAACGAGCTGACCGCAAACGCCAGGCGCTTGTAGCGCGCCACCGGAATGCCGATCACCGCGGCGGCGGTGTCCATGTCGCGGATCGCCATCCAATTGCGCCCCACCTGGCTGCGCACCAGGTTCACGGCCGTCCAGGTCAACAGCAATACGCTGACCAGGGTCAGCCAATAACGGCCCAACGGGGTGTTGAGGTCATGGCCGAACAACGTCAGAGCGGGCGCGGAAATGGTGCCGGATGAACCATAGTTGTAGAACCAGGGAAACTTGACGAACAACCATTCCAGAAAAAACTGCGCGGCCAGGGTAGTGACCATCAGGTAGAACCCCTTGATCCGCGAGCTGGGCAAACCAAACAGCAGGCCCACCAGCGCGCTGATCACGCCGCCGCCGAGCAACGCCACCGGCAGGCCCAACTCAGGCAAACGCAGTAAAAAGCCATAGGTGGCAAACGCACCGACCGCCATGAAGCCCGCAGCGCCCACCGAGGTTTGCCCGGTGTAGCCGGTCAGCAGGTTCAGGCCCAGACCGGCCAGGGACAACACCAGAAACGGGATCAAAATCGCATTGAGCCAATAATCATTGCCCCACAGCGGCACCACGATAAAGGCCAAGCCCAGCAAGCCGATCAGGCCCCAGGGCACACGCCGCTGGATCAACAACAAGGGGGCGGCGTGTTCAACGACAGGGATCGACATAGGTTCAGACTCGCTCGATTGCGCGCTCGCCGAACAGGCCGGCGGGACGCATATACAGGAAGGCCAGGGCCAGGACATAGGCGAACCACGGCGTGATGCCGCCGCCGATCAGCGGGCCGATGTACACCTCGGCGAGGTTCTCCGCGGCGCCGACGATCAGCCCACCGACCATCGCCCCGCCAATCGAAGTGAAGCCACCGATGATCAACACCGGCAACGCCTTGAGCACCACCAGCGACAGCGAGAACTGCACGCCCTGGCGCGCCCCCCACAGCAGCCCCGCCACCAGCCCGACCACACCGGCCACCGCCCATACGATCTGCCAGATGCGGTTGAGGTGGATGCCGATGGACAGCGCCGCCGTGGTGTCATCCGCCACCGCCCGCAACGACACGCCGATGCGGGTCTTGTTGAACAGCAGCGCCAGCACCGTCACCAGCACCCCTGCGGCAGCCGCGGCGACCAGGTCAAACTGGCTGAGCATCAGCGGCCCGACAAACAGCGGCACGTCGTCGACCCCGAGATCCAGCGCGCGCACCTGGGAGCCCATCAGGCCCTGAGCCAAGCCTTCGATAATGAACGACAGGCCCAGGGTGGCCATGAACAAGGTGATTTGCGAACGGTTCACCAGCGGCCGCAAGACCAACCGTTCGATAAGCAACGCGCCGCCAATCATCACGATGACCGTCAGCAGTAACGCCAGGGCAAATGGCACGCCCTGGTCATGCAGGCTGACAAAAGTCAGCGCGGCAAACAGCAGCATCGCGCCCTGGGCAAAATTGAACACGCCGCTGGCCTTGTAGATCAGCACGAAGCCGATGGCGACCAGCGAATACAGGGTGCCAGCGAGCAGGCCGCCGAGCAGGGTTTCAAAGAAGAACGTCATCAGTGAACGACTCCCAGGTAGGCCGCGATTACCTCGGGGTTGGCCTGCACTTGGGCGGGCGTGCCGTCGCCGACCTTGCGCCCGTAGTCCAGCACCACCACATGGTCGGACAGGCCCATGACCACACCGATATCGTGCTCGATCAACACCACTGTGGTGCCCAGGTCGCGGTTCACATCGGCGACAAAGCGGGCCATTTCCTGTTTTTCCTCGGCGTTCATGCCGGCCATGGGCTCGTCCAGCAACAACAGGCTGGGCTCGGCGATTAGTGCGCGGCCCAATTCCACGCGCTTTTGCAGGCCGTAGGACAGATTGCCCACCAGCACATCGCGGTGGGCTTGCAACTCTAGAAATTCGAGAACGCCCTGGCCGCGCAGGCCAAACGCCTCGGCTTCGCGTCGCGCCCGGGGTAAGCCCAGGGCCTGCTCGATAAAGGTGCTGCGCATATACCGCGACAGACCGGTGAGGAGGTTGTCGAGCACGCTCATTTTTTTGAACAAGGCGTTGTTCTGAAAGGTGCGACCGATACCCCGGCGTGCCGCCCCCAAGGGGTCGATGCGCTGGAAATGCTGGTCGTCGAATATGATCTCGCCGGCATCGAAGCGATATACGCCGTTGAGTACATTGAGCAGCGAACTTTTGCCGGCGCCGTTAGGGCCGATCAACGCGCATATCTCGCCGCGCTGCACGTCGAACGACAGCCCGCTGATTGCCTTGACCCCTTTGAACGACAGCGAAATATCCCGCACTTGGAGGATGGCTTGGCTCATGCGCTTTTCCGTTTGAATTCGGCGAGCCACGTTGGCTCGACATTGGACTTGATGGGTTGCCAGATAGACGTCAGGCGCTGGAAGCCCAACAACCGGCGCACGCGATTTTTCAGCACACGACGCAGGCCACTGCGGGCATCCGCGATGGCCCACTCACACAGGCGCCGACGCCAGGTGCCGTGGGGCGCAAGGCGGCTTTCGATGTCGTCGGCCACCTGTTGCAAACGCGCCGGCGATAACAGCAGGCCCGTGGGCGCGACTTCACTGCGATCACGTCGCGCCGACGCCGGGTTCTCCGGGAAGGCCAGGCCGTGGCCGCTGTGCAGCCATTGCTCCAGCACCACCGCCAGACCGTCTTGCCACTGGGTACTGTCCTCGCTCCACAGCGCGGTTTCGGCTGTGGGTTGCCACCAACGCTGCAGGTGCTGCGCAGGGTCAACCGGGCCGAGCAGTTGGGCAAAGTCCAACCGCTGGGTAAACGCCCAATCGGGCTGGCGACCTTGCACGTAGACGTGGCTGGGACGGATACGCCATAGCTGTTGTTCCAGCGCCTGGGGTTCCAGGTTGTCGGGAAGCGTCAGCACCTGACCGCCGACGGACTGGGCCGCCAACGCCAGCAACAACAGGTTCGGCTCAAACGCGCCACTGAGCACCAAACGAGACTGATCGCTGAAACCTTGCTGGCGCAAACCATCGGCCAGCCGTTCTACGTCGCGCAGGGCGTCGATCCAGCGCCACGCGTGCCACAGGCCCTGACGCTTGTGGCGCAGGGCAATGTGCAGCGGTGTGAGTTGTGCCCAGTGGCGCAGGTGTTCCAGGAGAGCCTTGGGTTCGTGCACGCTCATAGGGGGTTGCTCCTATTGGGGTGGTGTGCGTGCGGTGGTCCGCTGGCTGAGTATTTGTGTATCAAGACAGGACAACTGTGGGAGGGGCGGTGCGAGGATTCGACTTGCCCCCGATGGCGGTGGGCCAGTTAGAGCACTCATGACTGACCCACCGCTATCGGGGGCAAGCCCCCTCCCACAGTAGTTTTTTGTACCCCAGATAAATTGCGGTAGCCCGCGCCGGGGTGGTTCGAGCCCAACCTTGCACCATCACCAAACAACTTCTCGCGCAGCGTGCCTTGGGCGTATTCGGTCTTGTACGCGCCACGCTTCTGCAACTCCGGCACTAGCCAGTCGACGGCGTCGATAAAGGTTTCGTGGGTCAACGCATAGGCCAGGTTGAAGCCGTCTACGTCGGTCTCTTCGACCCATTCCTGCAACAGGTCAGCCACGGTCTCTGGGCCGCCCACAAACAGTGGACCAAAGCCGCCGATACCGACCCAGTCGGCCAGTTCGTTGGGGGTCCAGACCTTGTTCGGGTCGGCCGTGGAGAAGGCTTCCACCGCCGATTGAATGGCGTTGGTGTGCACATGTTTGAGTGGTTCGTCGGGCTTGAACTGGCTGAAGTCGATGCCGGTCCAGCCGGAGATCAGCGCCATGGCGCCTTCGTAGCTGACGTAGGTTTTGTACTCGTCGAACTTGGCTTTGGCCTGGGCGTCGGTTTCGCCGACGATCACCGTCTGCAAGTTGAAAATCAGGATTTTCTTCGGGTCCCGCCCTGCCTCGGCCGCGCGGCGGCGAATATCGGCGACGGTCTTTTTCAGCAGCACCTTGGACGGTGCCGCGACGAACACGCACTCGGCCTGCTCGGCAGCGAACTGCTTGCCACGACTGGACGCACCGGCCTGGTACAGCACCGGCGTGCGCTGCGGCGACGGCTCGCACAGGTGGATGCCGGGCACCTGGAAGTGCTTGCCGACGTGGCGGATCTCATGGATTTTACTTGGGTCGCTGAATATCCGGCGCTCGCGATCACGCAGTACCGCGCCCTCCTCCCAACTGCCCTCCCAGAGTTTGTAGCAAACCTCCAGGTACTCTTCGGCATAGTCATAGCGCGCGTCGTGTTCGGTCTGGGCTTTCTGCCCCAGGTTCTTGGCCCCGCTTTCCAGGTACGAGGTGACGATGTTCCAGCCGATGCGGCCTTGGGTCAGGTGATCGAGGGTCGAAAGCCGGCGCGCGAACGGGTACGGGTGTTCGAACGACAGCGAGGCCGTCAGGCCAAACCCCAGGTGTTCGGTGACCATCGCCATAGGGGCGATCAGCGACAGCGGATCATTGACCGGCACTTGGGTGGCCTGGCGAATCGCTGCGTCGCCATTGCCGTTGTACACGTCGTAGATACCCAGCACATCGGCGATAAACAACCCGTCGAACTTGCCCCGCTCCAGGATTTTTGCCAGGTCGGTCCAGTACGCCAAGTCCTTGTACTGCCACGAACGATCGCGCGGGTGCGCCCATAGGCCTGGGGATTGGTGGCCGACGCAATTCATGTCGAAGGCATTCAGGCGGATTTCACGGGCCATCAGTGCACTCCGTTGAGGTGGTAGTTACCGACTGCGTGGTAGGTGTGACGCAGCGGGTTATCCAGGCTTGACGGCAGCGCGCTGCGTTGGCCGGTCAATTCGAATTCGGTGTTGCTGGCGGCAATCAGCGCTTCGGCCGCAGCAATCTGCGCTTCAGCGCGGGCGACCGGGCTGGGGTGGGTCTCGGCCCGTTCGAGCAAGGCGGCGGCCACGTCGACGCGGATCTGCAGATCGCCAAAGCGGCTGATCACGTAGGGGTCATCGCTGCGTTCGACATGTCGACGGGTGCTGTCCAGCAGTTGGCGCGCAAGGGTCAGTGTGGTCATGGGTCAGGTCTCTCAGTTCCAGGCGTGGCGTGCAGGCTTCACGCCGTTGAGTACGAAATTGCCGATCAAGTGGTATTTCCAGCGGGCCGGGTCGTGCAGGGTGTGGGTGCGGGCATTGCGCCAGAACCGGTCGAGGTTGTACTTGCCCGTCACCGAGCGCGTACCGGCCAGTTCGAACAATTTGCTGCTGGCGAGCAATGCGGTTTCCGCCGACAGCACTTTGGCCTGGGCCACCACCAGCGAAGCTTGAGCGACGCTGTCTTCATTCGGCTCGGCCAGGGCCCGGTCCACGGCCAGGCCGGCCTTGGCGAGAATGGCTTCGGTGCCGTGCACGCGCCACGCCAGGTCACCGATGGCGGCAATCGTGAAAGGGTCTTGCCAGCCGTGCTCCTGCTGGCTGTCGATCCAAGGCCGCGCCTGACGTGCGTGGAGCTTGGCCTGCTCCAAAGCGCCTACGGCGATGCCGGTGTCGACGGCGGCCTGGATGATCTGCGAGATCGGGCCATTGGCAGTGGGTCGGTCGAAGGCCAGGTGTGCGGGTATCACCGCGCTCAGGGGCACCGTTACGCCATCGAGGGTCACCCCGCCACTGGCCGTGGTGCGCTGGCCGAAGCCGTCCCAGCTGTCGATCACACTCAGCCCTGGCGCGTCGCGCTCGACGAAGGCAATCAGCGCCTGGCCGTGCTCGTTGTTGCCGACGGTGGGCACCAGGTGGGCGAACAGTGCGCCGGTGCAATAGAACTTTTCACCGTTGATCTGCGCACTGTCGCCATCGATGCGGATTTGCGTGTCGAAGGTCCCGGCGTTTTTGCTCTTGGCCTCGGAGAAGGCATTGCCGAAACGATAACCGGCGAGAATTTTGCCGAAGTAATAGCGCTTTTGTTCCTCGCTGGCGGTGTGCAGCAGCAGGTCCACCACGCCGAGGTGGTTTTGCGGGATCTGCCCGAGGGAGGGGTCGGCGGCGGAGATCAACTTGATCACCTCGGCCACCGTCACATAGGACACTTCGGCGCCACCGTAGGCTTTGGGCACGGTGATGCCCCACAGGCCGCTGGCGGAAAACTCGTCGAGCTCGGCTACCGGCAGACGACGTTCACGATCACGCTCACTGGCGCCAACGGCAAAGCGTTCGGCCAGACGCGTGGCCACCTCGATGGCTTCGGCATCCGAACGGATGATATGGGCAGGGTGCAGAGGGTGGGCTGACATAGGCCGACTCCAGGTTCCGATGGGGATGACCTGGAGATTGCAGGAGTCGTGCCTGATTTTAATCGCCAATAAAATCAGCGACTTGCTGCCTATATGCGGTGCCAGCTGATGTGTTTAACCAGCAAAGTGTGGTTCCACTGTTGCCTGGCAAACAGTTAGATCACCACGTTGCGCACAAAACGCACGGCCACCTCACCGTCATTGCGATAGGCGTGGGGTTGATGGCTGGCAAACATAAAGAACTCACCGGCACCAATGGTGTTTTCCTGGTCGCGCACCACCAGGGTCAAGCAGCCTTCGAACACGAACAGTTGCTCGCTCCAGCCTTCCAAATCGGGGTCGGGGGAGTAAATATCGCCAGGTTCCAAGCGCCATTCCCACAACTCGACCTCGCGCCGCGCGGTGGCCTTGGCCAATAACACGGCCTTGCTGCCGACGATTTCGCCGGCCCAGGCCAGCTCGTTGATACGGCTATGGTCGCGCACGTCCGGGGCTTGGATCAGGTCGCTGAAGGCAACGCCCAAAGCTTCGGCGACGCGGTCGAGCGTCGACAGGCTGACGTTCTTCTCGCCGGCCTCGATGGCCACCAGCATGCGCCGGCTGACCCCGGACTTTTCCGAAAGCGCAGTCTGGCTGAGTTCGGCGGCGTGGCGCAGGCGACGAACGTTCTGGCTGACGTGTTGCAGGACCGAAGCCCGCTGCGGATTTTCTTTGTGCACTATATTGCTCAATGGGTGGGTGTGCGCAGTATACTGCCCAGCGTGCGGCGCATTGTGCGGTCCGTGCCTTTTCCTTGCAAGACCGAGCCCACATGACCACCCCGAACTCTCCATCGCGTTTCCATCGATTCAGCAAAGCCGAGTGCATCCTGGTGTTTATCACCATGATCTGGGGCGGCACCTTTTTGCTGGTGCAGCATGCCATGGCTGTCAGCGGGCCGATGTTCTTCGTGGGCCTGCGTTTTGCCGCGGCGGCCATTGCGGTCGGTTTCTTTTCCTTGCGCACCCTGCGCGACCTGACGCTGTTCGAGCTGAAGGCCGGAATATTTATCGGCGTAGCGATCATGTTCGGCTACGGCTTGCAGACCATCGGCCTGCAAACCATCCTCAGCAGCCAATCGGCGTTTATTACCGCTTTGTATGTGCCCTTCGTGCCGTTGCTGCAATGGCTGGTACTGGGCCGTCGGCCAGGCCTGATGCCGAGCCTGGGTATCATGCTGGCGTTTGCCGGGCTGATGTTGCTGACCGGCCCTGCGGGTGCATCGCTGAATTTCAGCGCCGGGGAAATCGCGACCTTGATCGGCGCCATCGCGATTGCCGCCGAAATCATCCTGATCAGCGCGTTCGCCGGCCAGGTGGACGTGCGCCGCGTGACCGTGGTGCAACTGGCCACCGCATCGCTGTTGTCGTTTCTGATGGTGGTGCCGATGGGCGAGGTGCTCCCGGGGTTCTCGTGGTTGCTGCTGTTCAGTGCGGCGGGCCTGGGCCTGACCAGCGCGGTGATCCAAGTGGCGATGAACTGGGCGCAACAAAGCGTCTCGCCAACCCGGGCCACGTTGATCTATGCCGGCGAGCCGGTGTGGGCTGGCGTGGTCGGGCGGATTGCCGGTGAGCGCTTCCCGCCAATTGCCATGCTGGGCGCGGCGCTGATCGTGGTGGCGGTGATTGTGAGTGAAATGAAGAGGAACAGCTCGAACGTTGTCGACGCTAAGGCCGAAGTTGAACCGGAAAATCAGGGTTGATGGTCTAAGCTGTCAGCCACAAGCCGTACGAAATACGCGGCCGGCTGGTTCTCTTGCAGCTTGCCGCTTGTAGCCGTCTTCAACTGCCTCTGTAGGATCCTGCCACATCTTGCCGTTTGGTGATCCAGAAAGCGGCACGTATGATGCATCCCAAACTCCCGCAGATTAGAAGCCTATGTCCCTGATAGTTCTACTGCTTCTGCCTTTTATCGGCAGCTGTCTGGCGGCATTGCTGCCGCATAACGCACGTAATACCGAATCCCTGCTGGCCGGCCTGGTGGCGCTGGTCGGCACCATTCAAGTCGCCTTGCTGTACCCCCAGGTCGCCTACGGCGGCGTGATTCGCGAAGAATTCATGTGGCTGCCCAGCCTCGGGCTGAATTTCGTGCTGCGCATGGATGGCTTCGCCTGGCTGTTCTCGATGCTGGTGCTGGGCATCGGCACACTGGTGTCGCTGTATGCGCGTTATTACATGTCGCCGGACGACCCGGTGCCGCGCTTCTTCGCGTTTTTCCTGGCCTTTATGGGCGCCATGCTGGGCCTGGTGATCTCCGGCAATCTGATCCAAATCGTGTTTTTCTGGGAGCTGACCAGCCTGTTCTCGTTCCTGCTGATCGGCTATTGGCACCACCGCGCCGATGCGCGACGCGGTGCCTATATGGCGCTGATGGTCACCGGCGCGGGCGGTCTGTGCCTGCTGGCGGGCGTGATGCTGCTGGGGCATATCGTCGGCAGCTACGACCTGGACCTGGTACTGGCGGCGGGCGATCAGATTCGTGCGCACGCGCTGTACCCGGTGATGCTCGCGCTGGTGCTGATCGGTGCCTTGAGCAAGAGTGCGCAGTTTCCGTTCCATTTCTGGCTGCCCCACGCCATGGCCGCGCCCACGCCGGTTTCGGCCTACCTGCACTCGGCGACGATGGTGAAGGCCGGCGTGTTCCTGCTGGCCCGCCTGTGGCCGTCGCTGTCCGGCAGCGAAGAATGGTTCTGGATCGTCGGCGGTGCCGGCGCCCTCACCCTCCTCCTCGGCGCTTACTGCGCCATGTTCCAAAACGACCTCAAGGGCCTGCTGGCCTATTCCACCATCAGCCACCTCGGGCTGATCACCTTGCTGCTGGGCCTCAACAGCCCGCTGGCCGCCGTGGCCGCCGTGTTCCACATCCTCAACCACGCCACTTTTAAAGCCTCGCTGTTTATGGCTGCGGGCATCATCGACCACGAAAGTGGCACGCGGGATATCCGCAAACTCAGCGGCCTGGTGCGCCTGATCCCGTTCACCGCGACCCTGGCGATGGTGGCCAGTGCGTCCATGGCCGGCGTGCCGTTGCTCAATGGTTTCCTGTCCAAAGAGATGTTCTTCGCCGAAACCGTATTTATCTCGGCGACAAAATGGGTGGAAATCGCATTGCCGGTGATCGCCACCATTGCCGGCACCTTCAGCGTCGCCTACGCACTGCGTTTTACCGTGGATGTATTCTTCGGCCCGCCCCCCACCAACCTGCCCCACACCCCCCACGAGCCACCGCGCTGGATGCGCGCACCGGTGGAGCTGCTTGTATTCACCTGCCTGCTGGTGGGGATTTTTCCAGCGCAGATAGTCGGTTCGATCCTCGCCGCGGCCGCGTTGCCGGTGGTGGGCGGCGTGCTGCCCGAGTACAGCCTGGCGATCTGGCACGGCTGGAACGCACCGATGATCATGAGCCTGGTGGCGATGTCCGGCGGTGTGGTGCTGTACCTGATGCTACGCAAACAGCTCAAGCGCGGCCGTTTCAAGTACCCGCCGGTGATCAGTTATTTCAACGGCAAGCGCGGCTTCGAACGCAGCCTGGTGGTGATGATGCGCGGCGTGCGCAGGATCGAAAAACGCATCAGCACCAAGCGCCTGCAACCGCAGTTGTTCCTGCTGGTGTTGGTGGCGGTGATCGGCGGCCTGATCCCCATGGTCAACAGCGGCCTGAGTTGGGGCGACCGTCCGAAAATCCCCGGTTCGGTGGTGTTCGTAACCCTGTGGGTGCTGGCGATCGCCTGCGCCCTGGGCGCCGCCTGGCAAGCCAAGTACCACCGGCTTGCCGCCCTGACCATGGTCAGCGTGTGCGGGCTGATGACCTGCATTACATTCGTGTGGTTCTCGGCGCCGGACCTGGCCCTGACCCAACTGGTGGTGGAAGTGGTGACCACCGTGCTGATCCTGCTCGGCCTGCGCTGGCTGCCACGGCGGATCGAAGAGGTTTCGCCGCTGCCTAATACCTTGCGCAGGGCCAGGGTGCGCCGGGTCCGCGACTTCCTGCTGTCCACCGTGGTGGGTGGTGGCATGGCGTTGCTGTCCTACGCGATGCTGACCCGCCAGACCCCCAACGATATCTCCTCGTTCTACCTCAGCCGCGCCCTGCCCGAAGGCGGCGGCAGCAATGTGGTGAACGTGATGCTGGTGGACTTCCGGGGCTTCGATACCCTGGGCGAAATCACCGTGCTCGGCGCCGTGGCGCTGACGGTCTACGCCCTGCTGCGGCGTTTCCGCCCATCCAAGGAAAGTATGGAGCTGCCGCCACAACAACGGCAGTTGGCGCCGGACGTGGCCACCGACCTGGTCAACCCACGCCAGGCCAGCGACACCGCCCTGGGCTTTATGATGGTGCCGGCGGTGCTGGTGCGCTTGCTGCTGCCGATTGCGCTGGTGGTGTCGTTTTATCTGTTTATGCGCGGCCACAACCAACCGGGCGGCGGTTTTGTCGCGGGCCTGGTGATGTCGGTGGCGTTTATCCTGCAGTACATGGTGGCCGGCACCCAGTGGGTCGAGGCGCAGATGAGCCTGCGGCCGATGCGCTGGATGGGCTTCGGTTTGTTTTCCGCGACCCTCACCGGGCTCGGTGCGCTGTGCTTCGGCTATCCGTTCCTCACCACCCACACCTTGCATCTGAGCGTGCCGGTGCTGGGGGATATCCATATCGCCAGCGCGTTGTTCTTCGATGTGGGCGTGTACGCCATGGTGGTCGGTTCGACCCTATTGATGCTCACCGCCCTCGGCCACCAATCGGTGCGTGCGCATAAACCGAGCAACCAGCCTAAAGCAGTCGCTGCAACCGAAGGAGCCGCCTGATGGAAGAAGTCATCGCAATTGCCATTGGGGTCCTAGCGGCGTCGGGGGTGTGGCTGGTCCTACGACCACGGACTTTCCAGGTGGTGATGGGCCTGTGCCTGCTGTCCTACGGGGTCAACCTGTTCATTTTCAGCATGGGCAGCCTGTTTATCGGCAAGGAGCCGATCATCAAGGACGGCGTGCCGCAGGACCTATTGCACTACACCGACCCCCTGCCCCAGGCCCTGGTGCTGACCGCCATCGTGATCAGCTTCGCCATGACCGCGCTGTTTCTGGTGGTGCTGTTGGCATCGCGGGGCCTGACCGGCACCGACCATGTGGATGGCCGGGAGCCCAAGGAATGACGTGGGTGAACCAACTGATCGTCGCGCCGATCCTGCTGCCGTTGCTGACCGCCGCGCTGATGCTGATGCTCAGCGAGAAACGCCGGCCACTCAAGGCGCGTATCAACCTGTTTTCCAGCATGCTTGGCCTCGCCACCGCGATCCTGCTGCTGTACTGGACGCAGCAAGACGGCCCCGGCTCCATCGGTGTGTACCTGCCGGGCAACTGGCAAGTGCCGTTCGGTATTGTGCTGGTGGTGGACCAACTGTCGGCGCTGATGCTGGTGCTCACCGGGATCATCGGCGTCAGTGCGCTGCTGTTCGCCATGGCACGCTGGGACCGCGCCGGCACCAGTTTCCACGCGCTGTTCCAGATCCAGATGATGGGCCTGTACGGTGCATTCCTCACCGCAGACCTGTTCAACCTGTTCGTATTTTTCGAGGTGCTGCTGGCCGCGTCCTACGGGTTGATGTTGCATGGCTCCGGCCGCGCGCGGGTATCGTCGGGGCTGCATTACATCGCGATCAACTTGTTGGCGTCGTCGCTGTTCCTGATCGGCGCGGCGATGATCTACGGCGTCACCGGCACGCTGAACTTCGCCGACCTGGCGCTGAAAATCCCGCTGGTGCCCGAGGCCGATCGCGGCTTGCTGCACGCCGGTGCGGCGATCCTCGCCACCGCGTTCCTGGCCAAGGCTGGCATGTGGCCGCTGAACTTCTGGTTGGCGCCGGCCTACTCTTCGGCCAGTGCGCCGGTGGCGGCGATGTTCGCGATCATGACCAAGGTCGGCGTGTACACCGTGCTGCGTTTGTGGACCCTGCTGTTCTCCGGCCAGGCCGGCGCGTCGGCATTGTTCGGCGGCGACTGGCTGGTGTACGGCGGCATGGCCACGATCATCTGCGCGGCGCTGGCGATGGTAGCGGCGCAGCGGCTGGAGCGCATGGCGAGCCTGAGTATCCTGGTCTCGGCTGGGATCCTGCTATCGGCGGTAGGCTTCGCCCAACCGAGCCTGACCGCTGGCGCGTTGTTCTATCTGGTCAGCTCCACCCTGGCCTTGAGTGCCCTGTTCCTGTTGGCCGAACTGATCGAGCGTTCGCGCTCGGCCAACGACCTGCCGCTGGATGAAGAAATCGACGCCTTGCCCAAAGCCATGGAGTCCCTACACCCTCGGCCCGGCGTGAACCTGGACGACGAGCAGAAAGCCGTGATCGGCCAGGTGATCCCCTGGACCATGGCCTTCCTCGGCTTGAGCTTCGTGGCCTGCGCCCTGCTGATTATCGGCATGCCGCCGCTGTCCGGGTTTATCGGCAAGCTCAGCCTGTTGAGCGCGCTGGTCAACCCGTTGGGCCTCGGTGCCAGCGCCGACGCGCCGATCCGGCCCGCCGCGTGGGGCCTGGTGGTGCTGTTGATCCTGTCCGGCCTGGCCTCGCTGATCGCGTTTGCGCGTATGGGCATCCAGCGCTTCTGGACCCCGGAAGAACGCCCGTCGCCACTGCTGCGTCGCTATGAATGCCTGCCGATCTTCTTTTTACTGGGGCTGAGCATCGCGCTGACCTTCAAGGCAGAACCGCTGATGCGCTACACCCAGGCCACCGCCCAGAGTCTGAACAACCCCGAGCAGTACGTGATGGCCGTCATGGCCACGCGCCCGGAGCCCAGCCCTGAAGCCAAGGCCACTGCCGCACAGGTGCAACCATGAAGCGCCTATTCCCTGCCCCGTGGCTATCCCTGGCGTTGTGGCTGCTGTGGCTGGTGCTGAACCTGTCCGTCAGCCCTGGCAATCTGCTGCTCGGCGCTTTGCTGGGCTTTCTGGCCCCGCTGATGATGGCACCGTTGCGGCCGCTGCCGATCCGCATCCGCCGTCCGGGCGTGATTCTGCGCCTGTTGCTGCTGGTGGGGCGCGACGTGATCGTGTCCAACCTGCAAGTGGCCTGGGGCGTGCTGACCTGCGGCTCGCGCCCGCCGCGCTCGTGCTTTATCAAGATCCCCTTGGACCTGCGTGACCCCAACGGCCTGGCGGCGCTGTCGATGATCACCACCGTGGTGCCCGGCACCATTTGGTCGGAACTGGCTCTGGACCGCAGCATCCTGCTGCTGCACGTGTTCGATCTGGACGATGAAGCGCAGTTTATCGAGCACTTCAAAACCACCTACGAGCGGCCCCTGATGGAGATCTTCGAATGAGCCCCCTGCTCGCCAACGCGATCCTGTTCAGCCTGTTCCTGTTTTCCCTGGCCATGGTGCTGACCCTGATACGCCTGTTCAAAGGCCCATCGGCCCAAGACCGGGTTCTGGCCCTGGACTATCTGTACATCCTGGCAATGCTGATGATGCTGGTGCTGGGCATTCGTTATGCCAGTGACACCTACTTCGAAGCGGCGCTGCTGATCGCGCTGTTCGGCTTCGTGGGCTCGTTTGCCCTGGCCAAATTCCTGCTGCGTGGAGAGGTGATTGAATGATGCCGATATGGATGGAAATCGTGGTGGGCGTGCTGCTGGTACTCAGCAGCCTGTTTGCACTGATTGGCGCACTGGGGCTGCTGCGCATGAAGGACTTCTTCCAGCGCATGCACCCACCGGCCCTGGCCTCGACATTGGGCGCGTGGTGCGTGGCGTTGGCGTCGATCATCTACTTTTCGGTGCTCAAATCCGGGCCGGTGCTGCATGGCTGGTTGATCCCGATTCTGCTGTCGATCACCGTGCCGGTGACCACAGTATTGCTAGCCCGCACGGCGCTGTTTCGCAAGCGCATGGCCGGGGATGATGTGCCGGCTGAGGTCAGCAGCCGGCGCTGAGCGCTGAAAGCCTGCAAGGTCAACAAATGTATGAGGGGCTTGCCCCCGATGACGGTGGACCAGCTACAAATGAGCTGGCTGAGCCGCAATCGGGGGCAAGCCCCCTCCCACACTTGATCGTTGCTGGCAGATAGAAAGCAGCCCGGCTGTACATCTCAAGGATACCGCCAATCCCCTGTGGGAGATGTCGAGCTTTAGCGAGGCTTCGAAGGCGGCGGTACTGTTGGCAGGTATGTTGGCTGACCCACCGCTATCGGGGGCAAGCCCCCTCCCACACTTGATCGTTGTTGGCAGATAGAAAGCAGCCGGGCTGCAGATCTCATGGATACCGCCAATCCCCTGTGGGAGATGTCGAGCTTTAGCGAGGCTTCGAAGGCGGCGGCGCTGTTGGCAGGTATGTTGGCTGACCCACCGCTATCGGGAGCAAGCCCCCTCCCAC
>NZ_JARVSL010000034.1:0-18122 GCF_030209215.1 Pseudomonas sp. efr-133-TYG-23
CCAAGCTCAAGGCAAGCGCAGATCCAAGGTGGGAGGGGGCTTGCCCCCGATATAGATCTATCAGGCGATGAGGGTGTTGGCTGGCTCACTGCCATCGGGCCCCCGGCCACACCTATTCAGGCCTGTTCCAACTGTGCCAAGCGTTCCTCCAGCGCGGCGATTCGCGCTTCCAGCTCTTCGATACGTTCGGCGGACACCCCGCTGGCGCCACGCTCCACCGGGCTTGCCCGCGCCGCGATAATCGCCTCGATATCCGCCGGATCGCCCAGCGCATGGGTGTAACGGTCTTCCCGCTGCCCAGCCTGACGCGGCACCAGCACCGCCAGCCCGCGGGCGATCAGGCGTTCGAGCTGGTGCACGACCTGTTCGGTATCCTCGAAATCATGCATGCGAGCGCTGCGAGTGAGCAGTTCGTTGACCGTCTGCGGGCCGCGCAGGAACAACAGCCCGATCAGGATCACCTGGGCCGGCACCAGTTCCAGCGCCTTGTCCACCCGATGTTCCCAGCGGTCGGCACGGCTGCCCATCACCAGGCGAGTGAAGCCTTGGCCTTCCAGCGCACGCAGGCTCTGGCCCACCTGGCCCTGGCTGAGGTTCATCACCGGCTCGCGGCTGGTTTTCTGGTTGCAGGCCAGTACCAGAGCGTTGAGGGTCAGGGGGTAGGTTTCCGGGTTGGTCGCCTGTTTTTCGATCAGGCAGCCCAGCAGGCGGATTTCCGTGCTGTTCAGGCGCGGCTCAGGAGTATCGGTGTCGTGCTCGGCGGTCATCGCGCGTTCCCTATGCAGTGAAGGTCCTTAGCCTATCCCTGAAAAAATAAAAGACAAGCAGCGGGCATGGCTATAATCGCCGCTGGTTGCAACCCCGCCATTACCGATGAGAGTGCCATGACTATTTCCCTGTACGCCGCCTCCGTTCCTGTGTTCAAACAAATGCTCAACGCCCTGAGCGATGTGCTGAACAAGGCCGAAGCCCACGCTACGGCCAAGAACATCGAGCCCAATGCCTTGCTGCAAGCGCGTCTGTTTCCTGACATGTTCCCGCTGGTGCGCCAGGTGCAGATCGCCGTCGACTTCGCCAAGGGCGTTTCTGCGCGCCTGGCCGAGATCGAAGTGCCTAAATATGACGACAACGAAGTGACCTTCGCCGACCTGCAAGCCCTGATCGCCAAGGTGCTGGCCTTTATCGACAGCCTCAAGCCCGAGCAAATCGACGGCAAGGAAGGCATCGAGATCGTCACCCGTCCAGGCACCCCGAAAGAAAAGCGCTTCAGCGGCCAAACCTACCTGCTGACCTACGGCCTGCCGCAGTTCTTCTTCCACGTCACCACCGCGTACGCGCTGCTGCGTCACAACGGTGTGGAAGTGGGCAAGCGCGACTACATGGGCGCTTTCTAAGCTCAAGCGTCAAAAAAGCCCGGCGTCGTTCCACGTTGAACGGCACCGGGTTTTTTTATGGGTGGCGGTTATGAATTCCCTGACCTTGTCGGAAAAGGTTACAGAAGGGCGGTGAACCAAGTCTTTCTGCTGCGGCACTCACCAGGCGATGAGGCATGTGCCTCCACCCAATCCCCGTGAGTGTATGAGAGGCTTTAGATGATCACGACGCCCCACCTGTCAGCTGCTGTATCGCGTTTTTCTTCGTCGGACATGTCCTCGCCTGTGCTGGATAGTCAGGGCGCTTCTTCGGTTTTGCCCGGCCCGAACACCCGAGTCCGGCGAGAGGCGTCGGGCGAGGCAACGGCGGTGGGCCAAACCCTGCCCTCGGAAGCAAATGAAGGAAGCACTGAACAGACGCAGAGCGCCGATAAACGCGATGCGGGCAATCGACGCGACCTTGAGAGGTTCGTGCATGCGTTGCTGAACGTGTACGTAAAGGGCGACAACTATCTGGATGAACAGGCGGCTTTGCATGCTTATCGAAATCCGGGGGGCCGGCCTTATGACCGCGCCCAAGGGTTCACCAATTATTTGCGCAGTCAATGGATCCAACTCGACCCTGATTCCGGCTTTCACCTCAATAACGAGTCAAAGGCCGGGCAGCGCGTGAATCTTTTAGATTTCATTGATGGCCTTGGCTGGGAGCGACCGACCACGATGGCCGAGGTCCGGAATATGAGCGGGGCCGTGTTCCGCCTTTATCGGTCCTCGCCGTTGCCATCCGGCGATCTGGGCGGTGGGTTGTCCTGGCCGATTCCCCTTGATCAATCCACACAAAAAGCGATTCACGAGGCTTCCAGCTCCGACGTGTATCGTTCGCTCCAGCACGGTGACCTGCCGGCGACGAATAACGGAGCGGTGCTGATGCTTCAACGCCATCAATGGTCAGATGCCGAGCTGAAGGATCCGCGCACCGCCCTGCTGAACATGATCAATGCACCGGCCGCACGAACGGTAGGTGAGCAGCTGCGGGCGCGGTTCAACGGGGCCGGCACTCCTCAGGATTGGCTGCTTTCAATGCTTCAGGTGGGGGCCAATGGCCATTCGGTGATGCATCCAAACGAAAAAAACAAGTTGGCCGGCTATGATCTGTCCCAGCGCGATAATTGGGGTAAACCCCTGTCGTCGGTGGTGAAAGGGCTGACTGACCATCTGGCGCAGACCTACGGTCGAAACGCGCCAGTCGTAGCGTATTTGTTGCTGTCACACCACGCGCCAGAGCTGTTGGTCAAAGATGTTCCTGCTTCTGTCACCTATGGTTCGCCGGGATGGGTTGGCCTCAAAGCCATCGTCGCCAAGGCCAACTTCCACACGCCTGGCTCGGCAGCAGGGCAGACCTATGAGGCGTTGGTCAAGAACGACCTTGAGCCCGTTACCAGCGCCGAAAGAGACGTTGAAGCCTTGGCGGGGCGGGAGGCGTTGATCCACTGGGCCGTGGCGGACGGTGCAATTGCAAAGCGCGATGACAACAATTACACGGACGACGAAATTGAGAGGGCGCGCACCCTCTCCAGCGAACGCTTGGAGACCCTGAAAAAAGCCTCCGACGCGCAACGTGAGCCATTAGTGCCCCGTAAGGAAAAAGCGCTGCAGATCCTCAAGGAGCATTTCTCTGCGACATTTCCCAATGTCGATTTTGAAGCCAAGGTGCTGATGCCCACCGAGGCTCATCAGTATTTGCGCGGGCCTTATTCGATTCTGGATATTTTTCTCGAACCGCAATTGCATACCCGCTGGTACTCCACTGACCCGGCGGTGCCCTTTGCGGACATGTTCGAAACGTTCCGGCGCATTCCGCCCATCGACAACTATGAAAAGGAAGTCTCCGACTACTACGACGCGCTTCAGGGGGCCATGGGTGTCACGGTCAAACACTTGATGTCCCAACTTCCTGCGCAGGACAGAGAAGCCCTGGAGTATGGCGAGCTGAGCGTTTATGCCGAAGAAAAAACCATCTCTAGTCGTGAGAGTTGGGGAAAGTATCTGGGGCCTGAAAAAAGGGTGAGTGAGCAGCCCGCTGATAGCCGTTCGTTATTGTTCGTCACGAAGTATGGGGCAACCAAAACGGTCTATGAGGTCAACCCCCAGCAGGGTTATATCCGCAAGCGTACTGATTTGACGGGCGACCTGAAACCGGGTCTGAAGGGTGAATGGTCCGGTCCCTTGACTGAGCGAGCCAATCCCGGCGTCAAGCGAACCTACAGTCGTCCGTCGATTCGCGAAGTGGTGGCAGATGGAGAAGAGGCACAGCAGAAACGACGGGCGCGGGAAAAGGCCCCGGGGCCTGTGCAAACCTTCACGTCTGACCGGACTCAGTACATCACCGATACCGTGCTGAGCAATATCTTCAAACCCGGAGAGCGAGAAGTGCTAGCCCAGAAAGCCAGGGGCGTCACCACATTCGATACCGAAGTAACGGTGTTTGAAGAGATACAGGCGGTGACCCGGACTTTGGTGCCTTTTGCGTCCGCTATCGACAGGTTTCAAAAGGGAAAGGTAGGCGAGGGGCTTGGTTTTCTGGCATTTGACGTGTTGGGGTTTGCGGTGGGAGGCATTTTCGCAGGGGCTAAAATCGCGAGGCTGGGCCCCGGGCTCTCAGGCCGGGCTGGCGGCATCCTGACACGGGGTGCGATCAGCGCGGCCAACCCGTTTGCCGGAGGAAAAGCCATCGTCTCCAGAGGCCTGCCTTGGTGGCAGTCGGCATGGGGCAAAGGGACCTCCACCTGGCGGATCATTGCGGCTAATCTCGGTGTGGACCGGGCTTATCAGGATAAAAAAGACGGCGTCACCGTCGGCACTTATACAAATACCGGCGGTGACTCAATACGTATCTCGGCTCAGTTGGATGAAATAACCGGGAAATGGTACGGCTATGATCGGACAACCCGTTCGCGGTTTGGCATACCGCTCGAAGGCTTCAGTCCTGATAGCACCAGTGCGTGATGCTTTCTCCCCGGGACAGACCTTGAACAGGCCGTCCCGGGGGATCGGTTATCTTTGTTTGCCCAGGCACGCTGCCGCAGTGAACAGCACATCGGTGGACGAATTGAGCGCGGTTTCCGCCGAATCCTGCAGTACACCGATGATGAAACCTACGGCGACCACCTGCATGGCGATCTCACTCGGGATGCCGAACAGGCTGCACGCCAGGGGAATCAGCAACAACGAACCGCCGGCCACGCCCGAGGCACCGCAAGCACAAATGGCCGCGACCACGCTGAGTAACACGGCGGTCGGCAGGTCGACACTGATGCCCAGTGTGTGCACGGCGGCCAGGCTCAGCACGGTGATGGTGATCGCGGCGCCGGCCATGTTGATGGTGGCGCCCAGCGGGATCGACACCGAATAGGTGTCCTCATGCAGGCCGAGGCGCTCGCTCAATGCAAGGTTGACTGGAATGTTCGCCGCCGAGCTGCGGGTGAAGAACGCCGTGATGCCGCTTTCGCGCAGGCACAGCAGTACCAGCGGGTACGGGTTGCGGCGCAGTTTCCAGAACACAATGGCCGGGTTGATCACCAGCGCGACGAACAGCATGCAGCCGATCAGCACCACCAGCAGATGGGCGTAGCCGAGCAGGGCGCTGAACCCGGAGGTGGCCAAGGTGGAGGCCACCAGGCCGAAAATGCCCAGCGGCGCAAAGCGAATCACCACGCGCACAATCAAGGTCACGCCGTTGGACAGGTCATCGAGCACAGTGCGGGTAGTTTCGCCGGCATGCCGGATCGCGATGCCCATGCCAATGGCCCAAGCCAGGATGCCGATGAAATTGGCATTCATCAGCGCGCTTACCGGATTGTCCACCACGCTCAACAACAGGCTTTGCAAAACTTCGCCGATGCCGCCGGGCGCGCTCACAGTGGCGTCATGGGTGGCCAACACCAGCGTTGACGGGAACCACATACTGGCGACCACCGCAACCACGGCGGCGGCGAACGTGCCGAGCAAATACAGGAACAGGATTGGGCGAATATGGGTTTCCTGGCCGTGCTTATGGTTGGCGATCGACGCCATTACCAGCACAAACACCAGAATCGGCGCCACGGCCTTGAGCGCGGTGACGAACACCTTGCCGATAAACCCGGTGGCTTTGGCCGCTTCGGGCAGTAGCAATGCCAGGAGAATCCCGGCGATCAAGCCGATGACGATTTGCGTGACCAGGCTGACGCGGGTCAGGCGTTTAAGGAGCGAAGGGGCAGCAGTCATAAAGAGGTTGTCTCTAGTTTTTTTAATGTGCGCAGCCCCATGAGCAGAAGGGGCTGTAGGAAGCAGGGCGCGAAGTCTAGCATGCTGTGGTGCGTGCTCTGGCGGCTGCGGCATCGCGTCACCCGCTTTGGCCAAAGCCGGACATACTCTGTTAAGCTTCTGGCCTCTCACCTTTCCTATCCGTCAGCGGGCCCTTCGGGCTGTCGTTGATATCGTTGTTTCTGGAGTTTTCATGCTGTTTCCCATCCTGCTGCTGTCGGCCGCCGGTTTTACCGTGCTGACCACGGAATTCATCATTGTCGGGCTGCTGCCATCGATTGCCCGCGACCTGAATGTCAGCGTGTCCCAAGCCGGGCTGTTGGTGACCTTGTTTGCGTTTACCGTGGCGGCGTTCGGGCCGTTTCTGACGGCGTATTGCGCGCGCTTTCCACGCAAGCGTCTGTTTATCAGCATCCTCATTCTGTTCGGCGCGGCCAACGCCGTAGCAGCGCTGGCGCCGAATATCTGGGTGATGGCATTGGCACGACTGATACCGGCCCTGGGCTTGCCGGTGTTCTGGGCCTTGGCCAGCGAGACGGCGGTGGACATCGTCGGCCCGGACTATGCCGGGCGCGCCATTGAGAAGATCGGTTTCGGCATCGTCTGCGCCACGGTGTTTGGCATCCCAGTGGGCACGTTGATTTCCGATGCGTTCGGCTGGCGCACGGCGTTCGCCATTCTGGCGGTGGTGGCCCTGGCCAAGGCCTTGCTGTTGTTCATCTACCTGCCGGTAACCCGGCCGAAGAATGATCAAGTGAGTCTGCGCTCGCAGTTCAAGATCCTGCGCAACCCCTTGATGCAGGGCCATATCCTGCTGTCGATCCTGGTATTCAGCGGTATGTTCACTGCCTATACCTACCTGGCGGACATCCTTGAACGCCTGGCCGGCTTCGATGGCACGTTGGTGGGCTGGTGTCTGATGGGCTTTGGCGCGGTGGGCTTGCTTGGCAATGCCCTGGGCGGCCGTGCGGTGGATCGCCATCCGTTGATCGCATCCATGGTGTTCTGCGGGTTTATGATCGCGGGCATGGTCGCGCTGGTGCCGGCCATTCATTCCACCATCGGCCTGGCGGCGGCGATGGCGGTGTGGGGCGTGACCCAGGCGGCGCTGTTTCTGGTCAGCCATGTGCGGCTGATGAAGGCCGCGCCCCATGCGCCGGCGTTCGCCGCGTCGCTGAACATTGCCGGGGCCAACCTGGGCATCGGCTTGGGGGCGATGGTCGGTGGTCATGTGATCGATACCTTCGGCCTCGGCAGCCTCGGGTTCGCGGCGTCCGGGTTTATCCTGGTGTCGATCCTGCTGGCGCTGTGGCTGATGACCGCCAGGCAGCCGGTGGCGTCCAACGCCTGAGCGGTCAGGGCAGGGCAGTGAACAATTCGCGCCGCGCGCCTTCGGTAATCGCCACGATGCCCGGGTGCTTGACCTTGCGCTCCACCGAGATCGCATAGAACGACTCGGTGACCGCGTCGGTCTGGCCGATCAGCGCCACACCGTATTGGCGCACCACCTCGTCGGCAATCACGCTGGGGGCGATGAAAATCCCGCTGCCGGATTGGCCAAACGCCTGCATCAAGGCGCTGTCGTCGAACTCGCCGATGATCTTCGGCTGGATCTGCTGCTCGGCGAACCAGCGCTGCAAGCGGCTACGCACCACGGTTTCCGCGCCGGGAATCAGCAGCGGCGCGCCGTGCAGGCACTGTGGGAATGGGCCGGTATGGCGGTCGGCCAATGCTTGGGTGGCGAAAAAACTGATGCCGCACTCTCCCAGTTTCTGGCTGTAGCCTTTGATATCCAGGTGCGTGGGCATGGGGCTGTCGGAAATCACCAGGTCCAAGCGCTGGATCGCCAGATCCGCCAGCAGGCGCTCGAGTTTGTCCTCGCGGCAGGTAATACGCAGCGGCTCGCTCAATTCCATGGTCGGTGCGATCAGCCGATAAACGATGGATTTGGGCACCACATCCGCCACTCCGACCCGAAACACAATCTGCTGCTCCTTGGGCTGCGCGCGCAGCATGGCTTCCAACTCATTGCCGGTCTGGAACATCTGTTCGGCGTAGGGCAGCGCTTGCCGCCCGGCTTCGGTCAGCTCCAGTTGGCGCCCGACCCGCTGAAACAACGCGATGCCGAACGTCTGTTCAAGCAGGCTGAGTTGCCCGCTGATGGTCTGGGGCGTGAGGTTTAATTGCTCGCACGCACGCACGATGCTGCCGGTTTTGGCCACGACCCAAAAGTAATGCAGTTGTCGATAATTGAGCATGAGGCTAATCACTTCGTAAAAAGCGAAGTATACGCGGGAAAAATACGAATTTTACTGAAGTGTTGCTCTGCATAGAATGCGTCGCTATCGCGGGGCCACTATTGGGACCCAAGTGTTCTAACGAGGGATACAGCATGAAACTCAATTCTTTCGGCGCGGCCTCGTTGCTTGCGCTTTCATTGGTGATGATCAGCGGTTGCGATCAGGTCGAAAAAAGTGCGCAGCAGGTGATCGGCAAGGCCTCGGAATCGGCTAAGCAGGCAATCGACGATACCCAGAAAGCCGCCGAGCAAGCCCTGAGTGAAGCCACCCAAGGCCTGATCAACCCGCAGAAGAAAGACGATCAGGCGGATAAAACCGACGAATCGAATAGCCAAGAAACCTAATTTTCCAGCACACCACCAGGACTGACCTATGGATTACCTTGTACAACTGGCCGCCAGCCCCACCGCGTGGATCGCCCTGGCGACCTTGATCGTGATGGAAATCGTGCTGGGCATCGATAACCTGATCTTTATCTCGATCCTCACCAACAAATTGCCGCAGAAGCACCGGGCCAAGGCGCGGCGCATCGGTATCAGCATGGCCCTGGTCCTGCGCCTGGGCTTGTTGAGCACCATCGCCTTTATCGTGCAGCTCACTGCGCCGGTGTTCGAGGTGTTCGGCCAGGCGTTTTCGTGGAAGGACATGATCCTGATCGCCGGTGGCCTGTTCCTGGTGTGGAAGGCCACCACCGAGATCCATCACAGCATGGACCCGGAGCCTGAAGAGAAAGAAAGCACCAGCAACGCCGTGACCATCGGTTTTGCGGCGGCCATCGGGCAGATCCTGTTGCTGGACCTGGTGTTTTCCATCGACAGCATCATCACGGCGGTGGGCATGACCGAGCACTTGCCGATCATGATCATTGCCGTGGTGACCTCGGTGATCGTGATGCTGGTCGCGGCCGAACCGCTGGCCAAGTTCATCAACGACAACCCGACGGTGGTGATGCTGGCCCTGGGCTTCCTGATCATGATCGGCATGACCTTGATCGCCGAAGGCTTTGGCGCCCACGTACCTAAAGGCTATGTCTACGCAGCCATGGCGTTCTCGGCGGCCATTGAGTGCCTGAATATCGCCCGGCGCAACCGCCATAAGCGTTTGCTCGCTGCGCGTCAGTAAACCCTGAAACAAACAGGCCGGCTGTGCTCATAAGAGCCCAGCCGGCCTTTTGCTGTCTGGTAGAATCCGCGCACTTGATAGTTTGAGGTCCAGCATGAACGAGCCGATTCGCCTTACCCAATACAGCCACGGCGCGGGTTGTGGCTGCAAGATTTCACCCCAGGTCCTGGAAGTGATCCTCGCCGGTAGCGGTGCGCAGAACCTCGACCCCAACCTGTGGGTGGGCAATGCTTCGCGGGACGACGCGGCGGTGTACGCCATCGACGACGAGCGCGGTGTGGTCTCCACCACCGACTTTTTCATGCCGATCGTCGACGATCCCTTCGATTTCGGTCGAATTGCCGCCACAAACGCCATCAGCGACATCTACGCCATGGGTGGCGATCCATTGATGGCCATTGCGATCCTGGGCTGGCCGGTGAATGTGCTGGCCCCGGAAGTTGCCCGCGAGGTCATCCGTGGTGGTCGCTCGGTCTGCGATGCGGCCGGTATCCCCCTGGCGGGCGGGCACTCCATCGACGCGCCGGAGCCGATTTTCGGCCTGGCCGTCACCGGCATCGTGCAAAAGCGCCATATGAAGCGCAACGACACCGCTACCGCCGGCTGCAGGCTCTACCTGACCAAGCCCCTGGGCATCGGCATCCTCACCACGGCCGAGAAGAAGGGCAAGTTGCGCGAGGCCGATATCGGCCTGGCTCGCGACTGGATGTGCACCCTCAACAAGCCCGGGAGCCGCTTCGGTAAACTGGCCGGCGTCACCGCCATGACCGATGTCACCGGTTTCGGCCTGCTGGGGCATTTGGTGGAAATGGCGGATGGCAGCGGCCTGACCGCACGCATCGAGTACGCCAATGTCCCACTCCTACCGGGGATCGAGGACTATCTGGATCAGGGCTGTATGCCCGGCGGCACCTTGCGCAACTTCGACAGCTACGCCAGCAAGCTCGGGCGTTTGCAGGAACTGCACAAGCGCGTGCTGTGCGACCCGCAGACCAGCGGCGGCCTGCTGATCGCGGTCACCCCCGAAGGCGACGCCGATTTCCACGCCGTGGCCGCCGAACTGGGCCTGAACCTGGCGCCTATCGGTGAACTGGTCGAGCGACAGACCCACGCGGTAGAGGTGGTTTGATGGCAACTGACATCACCGACTATCGCAGCATTTTCCTTAACGACCGGCCGATGATGGATACCCGCGCGCCGGTCGAGTTCGTCAAAGGCGCCTTTCCGGGCGTGGTCAACCTGCCGCTGATGAGCGATGACGAACGCCAGCGCGTCGGCACCTGCTACAAGCAGCAGGGCCAGCAAGCCGCCATTGTCCTGGGGCATGAACTGGTATCCGGCGCGATCAAGGCCGAGCGCATCGAACGCTGGGCGCAGTTCGCTCAGGCTCATCCTGATGGCTATCTGTACTGCTTTCGTGGCGGGCTGCGCTCGCAGATTGTGCAGCAGTGGCTCAAGACAGAGGCTGGTATCGACTACCCGCGCGTCGGCGGGGGTTACAAGGCCATGCGTACGTTTTTGCTCGAAACTATGGAGCAAGCCACCCAGCAGTGTGATTTTGTGTTGCTCGGCGGCATGACCGGCACCGGCAAGACCGAAGTCCTCGGCCACTTGCGCAACGCCCTGGACCTGGAAGGCCACGCCAACCACCGCGGTTCCAGCTTCGGCAAGCGCGCCACGGCGCAACCGTCCAACATCGACTTCGAGAATCGCCTGGCCGTGGACCTGCTGAAAAAACGCGCGGCCGGCATCGAGCAGTTCGTGGTGGAGGACGAAAGCCGCATGATCGGCAGTTGCGCGCTGCCGTTGCCGCTGCACAAAGGCATGCAAACGTATCCGATGGTATGGCTGGAAGACAGCCTGCAAGGGCGCGTCGAACGTATCCTGCGCGACTACGTGGTTGACCTGTGTGCCGAGTTCATTGCCACGTTTGGCGAACAGGGCCAGACGCTGTTCGGCGAGCGGCTGACCCAGAGCCTGGCCAATATCCACAAGCGCCTCGGAGGCGAACGGTTCCAACGCTTGCAGGCGATTCTGCAGGAAGCCCTGGCCGAACAGGCGCGCAGCGGCGCCGTGGACCTGCACCGTGGCTGGATCGAAGGCCTGCTGCGTGAGTACTACGACCCGATGTACGCCTTCCAGCGCGAAAGCAAAGGCGCCCGCATCGAATTCGCGGGCGAGCAGGGGGCGGTGGTGGAATATTTGCGCGAGCGGAGTGCGCGGCGCGAGTGAGGGTGATACCGGGGCCTATCGCGCCGCGTTGCCTGTGGCAGGGGGCTTGCCCTAATGCCAGTCTGTTAAGGCTCAGTTGACCCAGCCCAGGCGATAGCTATCAAAGGTGGGAGGGGGCTTGCCCCCGATAGCGCCCTCAGCCCCCCCACCGCGTGTTTAAAGCACCACCACCGCAATCAACCCGAACACCACGCCCATCAGCATGGTCAGCCCGGCCACCGTTACCAGCACCCGCGCGTCGAAATCCTTGCGTAGCATCAGCAGGGACGGCAGGCTCACGCTCGGCAATGTCATCAGCAAGGCCACGGCCGGGCCGGTGCCCATGCCCAGGGTCATCATGGTTTGTACGATAGGGATCTCGGCCGCCGTAGGAATTACGAACAATGTGCCGACGATCGCCAGCGGCACGAGCCACACCAGGCTGTTGGCCATGGCTCCGTCTACGTGAGGGAACAGCCACACCCGCGCGGCACCGAGGATCAGCACGGCCAGGATGTACACCGGAATGGTGCTCCAGAACAGCTGCCACAACGTCCGCATCCAGCGGCTGAAAAAGGGTTGGGCTTCGACCTGGCTCACATCGGCCACCGCTTCCAGCGCGGCTTCCGGCACCTGATCGGGGCGTGCGATGCGCTGCGCCACCAACGACACCCCCACCACCAGCACAATGCCCGCCACCAGACGTAGCGCGGTAAACCCCCAGCCCAGCACAAAGCCCATGAATACCAGCGTCGCCGGGTTCAGTACCGGGTTGGCGATCCAAAACGCCAGCGCCGCGCCCACCGATACCTGTTGCCGACGCATGCTCGCCGCCACCGGCGCCGCGCAGCAGCTGCACATCATCCCCGGCAAGGCAAACAGCCCGCCGCGTACGGTCGAGCCCAGCCCGGCCCGGCCGAACAGGCGCAGCAGCCAGTCGCGCGGGATCAGCACTTGCAGCAGCGAACCGAGGATTACCGCCAGGACTGCGGCTTTCCAGATCGCCAGGAAATACACCTGGGCATAGGCCAACGCCGCCGCCAGGGGCGAGCTTTGCTGATCATTGAGAATCGAGGCGCCGATGCTGTGGTTGTCGGCGGCCACAAACGCCTTGAAGTAGTAGGGCGACCACTTGACGTAGTAGAGGCCGACACAGGCCACCAGCAGGAACAGCGCCGGTTTCCACCAGAACGACCAGCCCCGGACGGGCTGGGTGGAGAGAAGGTTGGACATGGGGATGATCCGCAGATGAGTCGATAGCCGCGCATCATACGCTGTCAGCTGTCGGCGCTCACCTGTGTCGGCTCTGGGCAGTTCTGTTCGCCGTCGTTCAGGCCCTGTTTGTAGTTGCGGCTCAGCAACGAGGCCTTGCCGTTGTGCCAGGTCAGCGTCAATACGTAGAGGGTGTCGTAGTCGCTGCCGGACCAGTCGTCGGTGATGGTGTGCTTCTCGCCCGACGCCTCACTCGCCACCTTGTTGATCAACTCCGGCAGATAGCCATGGGACCAGGCGGTGTAGATGGTGGCGTTGTGGTATTTGTCTTCGACCAACTCATCGGCCAGGTCGCTGGTGTCATTGGCCGAGAAGTTGATGTTGACCGGCAGGCCCAGCTTGATGGCGCTGGGGCTGATGGTCATCAGTGGGCGAATGTAGCTGTAGGAATTATCCAGCTCGCCTTCTTCGACATTGCGCGTCGGGTTGGCGGCGAACACAAAATCCGCCGGGCCGAATTTTTCCGGCAATACCGTGGCCAGGTTCATCGCGCGGTTCAGGCCCTGGCAATTGAGTTGGCCCAGGCCGCCGGCGGGTTTTTCGCCGTGGCGCAGGAATACCAGGGTCTGCACGCCGTCCACCGGCTGAGCGCGGCTTTCCGGCGCGTCGAGGAGGGCCGCTGTGGCACCGCCGACAAGTAGCAGCGGTAACGTGATGTAGGAATAGCGTTTGAGTCGTTGCACAAGGCGCAGAGGCTTGATCGTCATTTTAGGTTCGAGTCTTCATGCGTCGCGTTAAGGCGGACAAGCCTGGCCCCAGTGACGCACGTGCGTCCCGAGGTGTTCCTTGTCGATCTAGCCAGGTGCCTCCCTTCACCCTATCAGCGCTTTTAAGAGTGCGGCGGGGCGTATTGGTTCGCCCGGACGGGATAATAGCCAGGCGATGTTGCGCATTGATGACCCATGCACGACAGCGCGGGGATGACTATCATGAGGGCTTTCTGCCTCAGGGACTGTCCCGATGAACGCACTTGCCGCATTCCCGATCAACAGCAAATGGCCCGCACAGCACCCCGAACGCTTGCAACTGTATTCGCTGCCTACGCCCAATGGCGTCAAAGTCTCGATCATGCTCGAAGAGTTGGGCCTGCCGTATGAGGCGCACAAGGTCAATTTCGAGACCCAGGACCAATTGTCCCCCGAGTTCCTGTCCCTGAACCCCAACAACAAGATCCCCGCGATCATCGATCCCAACGGCCCGGGCGGTCAGCCGCTGGCGTTGTTCGAGTCGGGGGCGATCCTGATTTACCTGGCGGAAAAAACCAGCCAGTTGCTCTCCGAAGACCCGGCCACCCGTTACGAAACGATCCAATGGCTGATGTTCCAGATGGGCGGCATCGGCCCGATGTTCGGCCAGCTGGGTTTCTTCAACAAATTTGCCGGCAAGAACTACGAAGACAAACGCCCCCGCGATCGCTATGCCGCCGAGTCGCGGCGGTTGCTGCAGGTGCTGGAAAAACGCCTGCTGGGCCGCACCTGGCTTATGGGCGATGACTACAGCATCGCCGACATCGCCACCTTCCCTTGGATCCGTAACTTGATCGGCTTTTATGAGTCCGGCGATCTGGTAGGCATTGCCGATTTCCCTAACGTCCTGCGCGCGCTCGACGGTTTTGTCGCCCGCCCGGCCGTGATCCGTGGCCTGAATATCCCGAGTTGATCCATGCCGACTTTCGATTTCAAACAACTGGATGTATTCAGCAGCGTATCGCTAAAGGGCAACCCGCTGGCCGTCGTCCTCGGTGCCGACAGCCTCAGCGACCAACAGATGGCCGACTTTGCCAAGTGGACGAACCTCAGCGAAACCACGTTTTTGCTGACACCGCGGGACCCTCGTGCCGACTACCGAGTAAGGATCTTTACCACGTTGCAGGAGTTGCCGTTCGCCGGCCACCCGACGCTGGGCACTTGCCACGCATGGCTCCAGGCTGGCGGCGTGCCCAAAGGCGAGGAGATTATCCAGGAGTGTGAAATCGGCCTGGTGCGTATCCGTCGCCAAGGCGCCGAGTTGGCGTTTATTGCGCCGCCGTTGTTACGCTCCGGTGCCGTCGACGCGCCGTTGCTTGAGCGTGTACGCCTGGGGTTGGGGCTGCCGCCGGACAGCATCGTGCGCAGTCAGTGGGTCGACAATGGTGCAGGGTGGCTTGCGCTCATGTTGGCTGATCGTGACCAGCTCCTGGCGTTGCAGCCGGACTATTCACAGCTATTGGGGTTAGCCGTCGGCGTGATCGCCCCGTGCAACCCGGTACGCGACGACGTGGACGCGCAGTTTGAGGTGCGTGCTTTTGTCGCAGGCGATGGCGCCCAGGAAGACCCGGCCACCGGCAGCCTGAATGCCGGCGTCGCGCAATGGCTGCTCAGCGAAGGGCTTGCGCCGCCGTGCTACGTGGTCAGTCAGGGCACGGCCATAGGGCGTGCGGGGCGTATTCGCGTTGAACGTCAAGGCGATGAAATCTGGGTCGGTGGCGCTGTCACCGTGTGCATCGAAGGGCGTCTACAGCTCTAGATCAATACATTATTGCGCCCCTGGCAATACACTGTTGGCCCCTCGGCGTTTGTGCTGCCGGGGCCAATGGGCATAAGCTTTCGCCCCAAAGATTTCTGCCATTTTTTCAGGAAAGCCATGACCAGCCAGTTCCCCCAAGCCCGTCCACGCCGCCTGCGCCGCTCCCCGGAGCTGCGTGGTCTGTTCCAGGAAACCGAGTTCACCCTCAACGACCTGGTGCTGCCGATTTTCGTCGAGGAAGAAATCGACGACTTCGTGCCGATTACCAGCATGCCGGGCGTGCGACGCATCCCTGAGAAAAAACTGGCCGGCGAGATCGAGCGGTTTGCCCGTGCCGGCATCAAGTCGGTGATGACCTTCGGTGTGTCCCACCATCTGGACGCCAATGGCAGCGACACCTGGAAAGAACGCGGCCTGGTCTCGCGCATGTCCTCGATCATCAAGGACGCCGTGCCGGAGATGGTGGTGATGTCCGACACCTGCTTCTGCGAATACACCGACCACGGCCACTGCGGCGTGATGCACGGCGCCCACGTCGACAATGACGCGACCCTGGTCAACCTCGGCAAACAAGCCGTGGCCGCCGCCCGCGCCGGTGCTGATGTGATTGCACCGTCGGCGGCCATGGACGGCCAGGTCCAGGCCATCCGCCGCGCCCTCGACGACGCCGGCTTCACCCATATCCCGATCATGGCGTACTCGACCAAATTCGCCTCGGCCCTCTACGGCCCATTCCGCGAAGCCGGCGGCAGCGCGCTCAAGGGCGACCGCAAAAGCTACCAAATGAACCCCATGAACCGCCGCGAAGCCGTGCGCGAATCCCTGCTCGACGAACAGGAAGGCGCCGACGCGCTGATGGTCAAACCGGCCGGCGCCTACCTCGACATCATCCGCGACATCCGCGAAGCCTCGCGCCTGCCAGTGGCGGCGTATCAGGTGAGCGGTGAATACGCGATGATCAAGTTTGGGGCTCAGGCGGGGGCGATTGATGAGGATCGAGTAGTGCGCGAGACGCTGGGGTCAATCAAGCGTGCGGGGGCGGATTTGATCTTCACGTACTTTGCGATGGATTTGGCGTTGGCGGGGATCTGAAGACAACGCGAGACCGTTGTGGTGAGCAGGCTTGTCCTGCGATGGGCTGCGTAGCAGCCCATGACTTGCAAATAGAAGACTAATTTATTTGACGGTAAATAATATTCCCATAATTAATAAATCTTTCCATTGAATGCGCTATTTTTTAGGGTTGCCGTTCCTTAATGCTGATGCAACATGTTTTAACCATGTTCTGCCATCGTTCCATTCGTTGAGATAATAGTAGTAGCAACCCATCTCGGAAAATAAAAAGTCTTCAAGTTCTTTCTCGGTTTTCTCAGTGGAAATTAATCTTTCCAGTTCTCGTTGCACTATCGTCTTTGTCTCTTCAGAGGAGTCAGAGATAAAGTAATTAATCACGTCATCCGCGCTTTTGTGATCATCCACCCAATCTTGATTGAAATATCCAGCGAGAAATTGCTGTAGCTCAGGGTAGTCTTGGTTCATGGGTTTGGAAAGCCTGTGTGGATGCGGTAGCCATTGGGCATGTTTTTGTCTCTTCGAATGATTAAGTAAATTTCTTTTCCTGGAACTGGTGTTGTAGTTTTCTTTTTAATACTGGTGCCTATTGTTTCTTTGGACTTTTGGATGATTGCCAACTGGTTGTTGCTTCCTTTGAGAAAGTTTTTAATTTTAGTTTTGTTTTCGTTGATTACACTTGATATGGCGAGCTCTGCTGAGGCCCGGTCGTGAAAGGTAGAGGCCGCAGGGATGTTTGGTTCCTGCTTCAAACGGTCAAGCAACTGTTTGTTAGTTCTCCCAACGTGCTTTTCCATCAGATGTCCTCCTGCAGCTTCGTGTGCGGCTAAACCTCCTCCTGGCACTATTACGCTATACGGCCCCTCAGGGCAGTTCGTTTTTTTACAGCTCAGCCCCAGCGGATACACCCAGGCCGTAGGCTTGCTCGGGCCTTGAGCCTGTTTTGTGGTGAGCAGGCTTGCCCTGCGTTGGGCTGCGTAGCATCCCTAAACCAGGCACCGTCCCCCGAGATATCACGTCGCCCTGACTGGGGCGGTTTCACGGCCCGCTGTGAATAAGCTTGCTTGTGATGATCTGCCTTTTAAGTACTTCGCTATTTTCTCTGTTTAAATATTTTTATTGGTTTTACTTTTCGGACAGGTAGCTGTCGAATTTGTGAATTATGTGGTTCAGCCAAAGCGGTCCGGACGCCCACTCATGGGGGTAGTAATAGTAGCAATATTGCTCGTGCAATAGCTTTTCCAGAAAGTCTGATTCGTTTTGGTAAGAGTTAATTAGATCTATGATCTCATTTTTTACTGACATGATAACCTCCTTGGATGAGTCTAGTAGGAAGCTGTCAATGACGTCGTCAGCTGTGGCATGATCCTCTGGCCAGTCTTGGTTAAAATAAGCACCAAAAAATTGTTGAAGTTCGGTTAATTGTTCATTCATTTTTCTATTGGATATCCAGTCAGTAGTAGGTAACCATCGGGCATCTTGGGTTTTTTTATTAGAATTAGCATGAATTTATAGACAGGGACTGACTCTCTTGTGCCTCTTATAACGCTCAGTCCTACCGCTTGATTTGAGTGTTCTCTAATAATGTATTTGTCTTTTGTTCCCTTGAGAAATTTTGATATATCCTGATGGCGAGATAATAAGGCTTTAGATACAAGTCTTTCCGCCTCTTCTAGTGATCTAAATGTCGATGCTGCTGGTATGCTGGGTTCTAAGTCAAGTCTTTCAATTAATTGAGCATCTGTCTGCTCTACGTGTTTCTTAATTAAGTGCCCGCCTGCATCTTCATGTTTGACTAAAGTTCCGCCCGAAACTTTTTTCGTTTGGGTGGTATCTGTTTTCTTGCTAGGACACGCACCTATCTTACAACTTAGGCCCAGCGGATCCACCCACCCCGTAGGGTTAGGTACATACCGATACCCATTAATCCCACCCGCCAACTTCACCGGGTCCGGCGTCAGGT
>NZ_JARVSL010000004.1:0-16794 GCF_030209215.1 Pseudomonas sp. efr-133-TYG-23
CTTGCCCTCGATAGCGGTGTAACTGTCGAGGCATCTATTGACTGAAACACTGCTAACGGGGGCAAGCCCCCTCCCACACCGGTCTCGCAGCCACCGCATAGCCACTATGGCAATAAGCTCAATGTGGGAGAGGGCTTGCCCTCGATGGCGGTGCAACAGTCGAGGCATCTGTTGACTGAAACGCTGCTATCGGGGGCAAGCCTCCTCCCACATTTCAAAGCACCTTATCCAGGGTGATCGGGAAGTCCCGCACCCGCTTGCCGGTGGCGTGGTACACCGCATTGGCCACTGCCGCCGCGACGCCGACGATGCCGATTTCCCCGACGCCTTTGGACCCAAGCGCATTGACGATCTCGTCGTGTTCTTCGACGAATACCACGTCAATATCGCCGATATCAGCATTCACAGGGATGTGGTACTCGGCCAGGCTGTGGTTCATGTAGCGGCCCAGTTGATGGTCTATCTGGGTCTCTTCGTGCAGGGCCATGCCGATGCCCCACACCACGCCGCCGAGGATCTGGCTGCGGGCCATCTTCGGGTTGACCACGCGCCCGGCCGCAATTGCGCTAACCACGCGGCTGACCTTGATAGTGCCGAGGTCTTCATCCACGCGCACTTCGACGAATACCGCCGAATGGGTGGCGGTAGCATAGCCTTCGCGTTTTTTGTCCGGCTCGCTGTCGACCTGCACCTCCAGGGCGTCCTCACCGCTGTCCTTGACCAACTGCGCCAACGACACGCTCACGTCACGCGCGTGCAGTTGCCCATCCTCAAAGCGCACTGTCTCAGCGTCCTTGAACACCGGATAGGTCTGCCGCGCCACGCTCAACAGTTTGGCGGCCAAGGCTTCGCAGGCTTGTTGCACAGCGGTGCCCACCGAGGAAACAGTGAACGAACCGCCCTGCAACGGCGCGGTGGGCAGCGACGAGTCGCCGAGCACGAAACGCACGTCGTCCACGGCTACACCGCTGGCCTGGGCGGCGATCTGGGTCATCACCGTGTAGGTGCCGGTGCCGATATCGGTGGTAGCGCTGCTCACCACGAGCTTGCCCTCGGCATCGATTCGCGCCTTGGCGCTCGCCTTCATTTGCATGGCCTCCCACACCCCGCCAGCCATACCCCAGCCCACCAATTGGCGGCCGTCGCGCATGCTGCGCGGTTCCGGGTTGCGCTGGCTCCAGCCGAAGCGCTCGGCGCCTTCGGTGTAACACTCGCGCAGGGCTTTGCTAGACCAGGGTTTGTCTTCGTTCTGGTTGCGCTCGGCGTAGTTGATCAGGCGCAGTTGCACCGGGTCGATCGCCAGGGCGCAGGCCAGTTCGTCCATGGCGCATTCCAGACCGATCACCCCGAGGGCGGCGCCGGGCGCGCGCATGTCCAACGGCGTGAACACATCCAGCGGCACCAACTTATAGGTCAACTGCACGTTGTCGCAGTGATAGAGCATGCCGCTCCACTCCACCACGTGTTCACTGAAGTCCTCGAAACGCGAGGTCTGGCCAATCGCCGTGTGCCCCAGCGCCAGCAGGCGGCCGTTGGCGGCGGCGCCCATTTGCAAGCGCTGCAGGGTGCGTGGGCGATAGCCGAAGGTGAACATCTGTTGACGGGTCAGGGTCACTCGAACCGAACGCTTGAGCGCCAGCGACGCCATCACCGCCAGGGGTAATTGGTACTGCGGGCGCAGGCCGGAACCAAAAGCGCCGCCGACAAACGCGGCGAACACCCGCACCTGGCTTTTATCCAGGCCGAACACTTTCTGCACATAGGCCTGGCAGTTCTGCGGCCCCTGGGTTTTGTCATGGATATGCAGGGTGCCGTCCGCCTGGTACAGCACGGTGCTGGCGTGGGGTTCCATGGGGTTGTGATGTTCGATGGGGGTGCTGTAGTGCACGTCCAGGCTGACGGCGGCAGCGGTCCACTCGGCCTGGAAATTCCCGCGCGGCGCGGGCGGTGTCTGTGGCGAGGGATGGGCCTCGGCCTGCTGGGCGACGAGGTCGGTCTCGAACTCATCGCGCTCGTATTCGATGCGCACCAGGGAACCGGCATGTCGCGCCAGCTCCAGGTTGTCGGCAATCACCAAGGCCAGGGGCTGGCCGCTGTACAGCACGCGGTCGTTGTACAGCGGGCGAAACGGCGAACCATCAGCGGCATCGGCATCGGCGAACGCGTCGTCATAGCTGGCCAGCCGCGGCCGGTTGCTGTGATCGAGCACCATGACCACACCCGGCAGAGCCAGAGCCTTGGACGCATCGATACGAACCACGCGGCCCTTGGCGATGGTGCTGGAGACCACGCTGCCATGCAGCAGGCCCTGCTGCGCAAATTCGCCGGCATAGCGCGCCTGGCCGGTGACTTTAAGCAGACCGTCGACACGGTCCAGGGGTTTTCCGACGGCACTCATGGGCGTTCTCCTGCGACAGCGGCATCGCTCAAGGCGCGGATGATTGCGCGCCGTGCCAGCTTGACCTTGAAAGCGTTGTGTTCCAGCGGCTCGGCGTCCTGCAACATCGCATCGGCGGCGAGGCTGAAGGTTTCGCGGCTGACGGCCTGCCCGATCAATCCCGCCTCCACCGCGCGGTCGCGCCAGGGTTTATGGGCCACGCCGCCCAGGGCTAGGCGCGCGTCGACGATCACATCGCCGTCCAACTCCAGAGCGGCAGCCACCGACACCAACGCGAAGGCGTAGGACGCCCGGTCACGGATCTTCAGATAATGGCTGTGCCGCGCCAGGTGGTCGGCAGGCAATTCAATGGCAGTGATCAGTTCATCGTCGGCCAGCTGGTTGTCACGTTGCGGCGCATCGCCGGGCAAACGGTGGAAGTCGGCGAACTCGATGACCCGCGCACCGCCGCGCCCTTGCACATGCACCCGCGCCTCCAGCGCCGCCAGGGCCACGCACATGTCGGACGGATGAGTCGCCACGCACTGCGCGCTGGCGCCGAGGATCGCGTGGATGCGATTCAACCCGGTGCGCGCCGGGCAACCGCTGCCGGGTTCGCGTTTATTGCAAGGTACGCTGGCGTCGTAGAAGTAATAGCAACGGGTGCGCTGCAACAGGTTGCCGCCGGTGCTGGCCATATTGCGCAGTTGCGGCGAGGCACCGGCGAGGATGGCCTGGGACAGCAACGGGTAACGCTGTTCGATCAAGGGGTGCCAGGCCAAATCAGCGTTGCTGACCAGCGCGCCAATGCGCACGCCGCCGTCGGCGGTGGGCTCGACACCATGCAGCGGCAGGCCGGTGATGTCGATCAGGTGCTCGGGGCGGCTGATGTTTTCTTTCATCAGGTCCAGCAGGTTGGTACCGCCGGCAATAAAACGCGACGCGGCACTGCTCAAGTGCACGGCCTCGTGCACGTCGGACGGTTTGCTGTACTGGAACGGGTTCATTGCTCGCCTCCCGCCGGACGGCAGGCCGGCAGGGCCTCTTCAATCGCATCGCGAATATTGCTGTAGGCGCCGCAGCGGCACAGGTTACCGCTCATCAGTTCCTGGATTTGCGCGCTGTCGTGGGCACGGCCTTCGTTGGCCAGGCCGACGGCGGAGCAGATCTGGCCAGGGGTGCAATAACCGCACTGGAAGGCATCGTGCTTGATGAAGGCTTGTTGCATGGGGTGTAACTGGTCGCCGCTGGCCAGCCCTTCGACGGTGGTCAACTCGGCACCGTCGCACATCACCGCCAGGGTCAGGCACGCGTTCACGCGCTTGCCGTCGCGCAATACGGTGCAGGCACCGCATTGGCCGTGGTCGCAGCCTTTCTTGCTGCCGACCAGATCCAGTTGTTCGCGCAGCAGGTCCAGCAGCGTGGTCCAGGGCAACACGTCCAGTTGGCGGGCCTGCCCATTGAGGGTCAGGCGTATCGAGTGGCGGGCAAACGGCTGGGCCGCCGCGCCTTGGGGGGTTGCGCTCATAAACACCTCACGGGTTGGTCTGCATCCGCGGCGTTCAGGAAAATCGCCGTCTCAGGGGTACGACTTCCCGGGGTTTTGAGCGTTCAAGATGATTGATCAGCGGATATTGAGCTGGGTCTTCAAGGTGTTTCGCGGGGGGTTGATCGAGGAATTGCTGTATTCGAACCAGCCTGGGGCCTGCACATCCATTTCGAATACATAGATGTAGCCCATCAGCGTCCCCGCGCCGTTGCACGCCTGGCTGATGCTGCCAACCTGGCACACCGGGGTGCGCTGGCCGTTCAGTACGGCGCCATTGAACAGCCCCACCGGGTTGTTGCCCAGCCCCACTTCCATCACCGACACCTGGGTGGGCCCACGGTGCGTGCACATCTGCGTGGAGGTGATGCGTTCGGGGATGCTTTCCTTGCAGCGCGCCGACTCGACCTGAAACACGCGCACCTCGCTCAAGGCCGGTGCAGTCGCGCCCCACACCGGTGCCGCGCCGAGCCACAGGCTGATAGCGGTGATCGGAGCTAGACTCCACGCGTTGGCTTTTTTCATGCTGTCGATGACCGTGAATTGAACGTCGGCGCAGTATGCCTCAAGCCCATGCGCCACACAGCCTCGGCTGCTGGTATGATGCGCCGCTTTTTCCGATCCTCTCTGAAACCACAGGCGCTTGGCGCAGTTTGTGCTTTGACTTAGAGGTCAACAAATCACGACGCAAAATAGCGTCACAGGGAGCCGGCATGCTGGAAAAGCTGTTTCAACTCAAAGCACACAACACCAACGTGCGCACCGAGATTCTCGCGGGTATCACGACATTCCTGGCGATGGCCTACATCCTGTTCGTGAACCCGAGCATCCTCGGTGAAACCGGCATGGACAAAGGCGCAGTGTTCGTCGCGACCTGCCTGGCGGCCGCCATCGGTTCGACCGTGATGGGCCTGATCGCCAACTACCCGATCGCGCTGGCACCAGGCATGGGCCTCAATGCCTTCTTTACCTACACCGTGGTCCTGCACATGGGCCATACCTGGCAAGTGGCGCTGGGGGCGGTGTTCATTTCGGCGGTGCTGTTCTTTCTGCTGTCGATCTTTCGCATCCGTGAGTGGATCATCAACAGCATCCCTTTGCCGTTGCGTTCGGCGATTGCTGCCGGCATCGGCCTGTTCCTGGCGCTGATCGCCCTGCACAACGCCGGTATCGTAGTCAGCAACCCGGCCACCATGGTCGGCCTGGGCGACTTGAAACAACCGGCGCCGATCCTCGCCACACTGGGCTTTGCGCTGATCGTCGCGCTGGAAGCCCTGGCCGTGCGCGGTGCGGTGCTGATCGGCATCCTGGCGGTGACCATCGTGTCGATTGTGATGGGCTTCACCCCATTCGGCGGCGTGACCTCAATGCCACCGTCCCTGGCCCCGACCTTCCTGCAGTTGGACATCAAAGGCGCGCTGGATATCGGCCTGGTCAGCGTGATCTTCGCCTTCCTGTTCGTCGACCTGTTCGACAACTCCGGCACCCTGATCGGCGTAGCCAAGCGCGCCGGCCTGATGGGCAAGGACGGCCACATGCCAAAAATGGGCCGTGCACTGATCGCCGACAGCACCGCAGCCATGGCCGGTTCGCTGCTGGGCACCTCGACCACCACCAGCTACATCGAATCCGCCGCGGGCGTGAGCGCCGGTGGCCGTACCGGTTTGACTGCCATCGTAGTGGCGATCCTGTTCCTGCTCGCACTGTTCTTCTCGCCGTTGGCCGCCAGCGTTCCGGCTTTCGCCACCGCGCCGGCGCTGCTGTTCGTCGCCGTACTGATGACCTCCGGCCTGGCTGAAATCGACTGGGACGACATCACTGTGGCAGCGCCTGTGGTGATCACCGCCCTGGCGATGCCCTTTACTTACTCCATCGCCAACGGCATCGCCTTCGGTTTCATCGCCTGGACCGCCATCAAGCTGCTTTCGGGCCGCTACCGTGAGCTGAACCCGGCGCTGGTGATTCTGTCGATTCTGTTCGTGATCAAGCTGGGCTGGTTCAACGCATGACTTTTGACGCCGCACGCTACACCGCTCAACTGCAAGACAAGGTCACGCGCCTGCGTGACCTGCTCGCCCCGTTCGATGCACCCGAGCCGCGGGTGTTCGACTCGCCGCTGCAGCACTTCCGCCTGCGCGCGGAATTCCGCCTGTGGCGCGAAGGCGGTGAGCGCCACTACGCGATGTTTTCCCAGGACGATAAGCGCACGCCGATCCTGATCGAAGACTTCCCTATCGCCAGCGCTCGCATCAACCAGCTGATGCCCCAACTCAAGTCCGCCTGGCAAGCCAGCGCCGCTCTGAGCCACAAGCTGTTCCAGGTAGAGTTCCTCACCACCCTGGCCGGCGATGCAATGATCACCCTGTGCTATCACCGCCCGCTGGACGAGCACTGGCACGCGGCGGCCAACCAGCTCGCCGCTGACCTGAACGTGAGCATCATCGGCCGCTCCAAGGGCAAACGCGATGTGATCGGCCACGATTACGTGGTAGAGAAACTCGAAGTCGGCGGTCGCACCTTCAGCTATCGCCAACCCGAAGGCGCGTTCACCCAGCCCAACGGCACGGTGAACCAGAAGATGCTCAACTGGGCCTACGAGGCTTTGGGCGATCGCCCGGACGATCTGCTGGAGCTGTATTGCGGCAACGGTAATTTCACCCTGCCCCTGGCCACCCGCGTGCGCAAAGTGCTGGCCACCGAGATCAGCAAGACCTCGGTAAACGCGGCACTGAGCAATCTCGATGAAAACGCGGTGGAGAACGTCACTCTGGTGCGCCTGTCCGCCGAAGAACTCACCGAAGCCCTCAACGAAGTGCGCCCGTTCCGCCGCCTGCACGGTATCGATCTGAAAAGCTACGAGTTCGGCAGCGTGTTTGTGGACCCACCGCGTGCCGGCATGGACCCGGACACCTGCGAGCTCACCCGGCGTTTCGACAACATCCTGTACATCTCCTGCAACCCGGAGACCCTGGCGGCCAACATCGCCCAACTGCATGACACCCACCGCATTACCCGGTGTGCGATGTTTGATCAGTTTCCGTGGACGCACCATATGGAATCGGGTGTGTTGCTGACCCGACGCTAAACGTTCCATTGCTCCATGCGCGGCCGCCCGAGCCATTGGCTAAGCGGCCGCGCAGTGGGCTACACCTGCCCTTCCTTGATTAACGGTTCGATAATCGAACACATGCCGCGCTGGCAATTGACCAAATTAACCATCCGGTACATTTTATCTCCACAACCAACAAGAACTGTGGAGATACCCCTCATGCCGCCCATCGTGCTGGTGCTCAATGGCCCCAATCTCAACCTGCTCGGCACCCGCGAACCCGCCACCTACGGGCATGAAACCCTAGCCGACGTGGCGGCTCTATGCGGCCGCAGCGCCGAGCAACTGGGGCTTAAAATCGAATTCCGCCAAACCAACCACGAAGGCGAGCTGCTCGACTGGATCCACGGCGCCCGTGCGCGCTGCGCCGGTATCGTGATCAACCCTGCCGCCTGGACCCACACGTCGGTGGCGATCCGCGATGCGTTGGTAGCCAGCGAAGTGCCGGTGATCGAAGTGCATTTATCCAATGTGCATACCCGTGAGGCGTTTCGGCATCATTCGTTTGTGTCGCCCATCGCCAAAGCGGTATTGGCCGGTTTTGGCAGCCATGGCTACCACCTGGCCCTGGAACATTTCAGCCATCTGCTCAAAGGACGTGCCTGATGAAACCGCGCATTCTTGCCGGCCTGATTGGCGCCGGCATCCAGGCCTCCCGCACACCCGCTTTGCACGAACAGGAAGGCGACGCCCAGGGCCTACGCTACCTGTACCAACTGATCGACCTTGATCCCTTGGGCCTGGATATCAAGGCCCTGCCCGACCTCCTACGCGCCGCCGAGCTGATGCACTTTACCGGGCTGAATATTACCTACCCGTGCAAGCAGGCGATTCTGCCGCTACTGGATGAATTGTCCGACGAAGCCCGAGGCATCGGCGCGGTGAATACCGTGGTGCTCAAGGACGGCAAACGCATTGGCCACAACACCGATTGTTTGGGGTTTGCCGAAGGTTTCCGGCGCAACCTCAATGACGTGCCGCGCCAGCGTGTGGTGCAGATGGGCGCCGGCGGTGCAGGCGCGGCAGTCGCGCATGCACTGCTGGCTGAAGGGGTGGAGCAGTTGAGTGTTTTCGATGTGGACGCCAGCCGCGCCCGCGACCTTGTGGATAACCTCGCACAGCGTTTCGGCAGCGGCCGCGCTCAAGTCGGCGGCGGCCTGGAGAACGCCATGGCCGAAGCCGATGGCCTGGTCAACACCACGCCGATGGGCATGGCCAAGCTTCCCGGTACACCGGTGCCGGCGGCGCTGTTGCGCGCTCAGCTGTGGGTAGCGGAAATCGTCTACTTCCCGCTGGAAACCCAACTGCTACGGGATGCTCGCGCCCTGGGTTGCCGCACTCTGGACGGCGGCAATATGGCGGTGTTCCAGGCGGTGAAAGCATTTGAATTGTTCAGCGGTAAAGTGGCGGATGCGCAACGCATGCTGACGCACTTCAAAAGCATGAATACCTGACTGACGAAACCAGATCACCATGTGGGAGGGGGCTTGCCCTCGATAGCAGTGGTTCAGTCAGCCCAACTGTCACTGACGCATCGCTATCGGGGGCAAGCCCCCTCCCACTTGGTATGCATTCCAACCTGAGGCCTCAGGCTTGCAGGTAGCGCATCACTGAGTCGCAGAGCATATCGCGGTGGCGCTGTTTAACCGCTTCATCCGACAGTTCGATCTGAAAGATCTCACTGAACGTATGGCGGTTGGACACTCGGTAAAAACTGAATGAGTTGATCAGCAGATGCACATCCAACGGCTCCAGGCCTTCGCGGAACAGGCCCATTTCGGCGCCGCGGCGCAAGGTGGCGCCCAGGGCTTCGAGGATGTTGCTGTTCATGGCCTTGATCGAGTCCGAACGCTTCACATATTCAGCGTTGTGGATATTTTCGATGCTGACGATGCGCACAAAATCCACGTTCTGATCGTGATGATCAAAGGTGAATTCCACCAGCCGACGGATCGCTTCACGGGGCTCCAGCGCCGTGAGGTTCATGCGGGTTTCGGTATTGCGGATATCGCCGTAGAGCTTTTCCAGTACCTCGACGTACAGCTGCTCCTTGCTGCCGAAGTAGTAATAGATCATGCGCTTGGAGGTGTGGATGCGTTCGGCGATGGCGTCTACGCGCGCGCCGGCCAAACCCTGCTGAACAAACTCGACAATGGCTTCTTGCAGTATGTTTTCGCGGGTCTTTTCTGGATTGTTCTTACGACTCTTGCGCGGTGCGTCTGACACTGCGGGGAGTTCGGGACTCGACGTCATGGTGCTCACGGCCATTGTTGTTAGGCAGGCCGCGATTATGGGCCGGGGCGCTCCCCGAAGGAAGCACCCGGCCAGGGTTCACAGCCGCGCCTGGCGCACCGCGCCACTGCGCGACTTGGCCATCGCCGCCAGGCGTACCGCCACGTTGGCCGCGCCGTAACCGGCGTAGCCGTTTTTGCGCTGGATGATCTCGAAGAAAAACCGTCCTTCGAAGGGCTCGGTGTAGACGTGAAACAACTCACCGCCCTGGGCGTCGCGGTCGTACAACACGTTGTAGTACGCCAGCTCGCTGAGGAACTCGTCATCGAAATCAAAGCGCGCCGCCAGGTCGTCGTAATAATTGAGCGGGATATCCAGCAATGGCACGCCGGCCTCTTTAGCTCTGCGCACCTCGGCGAAAATATCCGCACAGTCGAAGGCAATATGATGCACCCCCGAGCCCCGATAGCTCGATAGCGCGTGGGAGATGGCAGTGTTGCGGTTTTCGGAGATATTCAGCGGCAAGCGAATCGAACTGCAGCGGCTACGCAATGCGCGGCTTTTCACCAGGCCGTAGGGGTCGGGTAGCACCACTTCGTCGTCGGCTTCGAAATCCAGCAGGCTCTTGTAGAACAGCACCCAACTGTCGAGGCTGTCGGCCGGTAGCGCCATGGCCATATGGTCGATGCGCAGCAGGCCGCCGCCGCAAGCCGTGGTCGGTTGCAGGTTGAAGTCGGTGTCGTAGAGCCCGCCTTCGCTGGGGCCCACCAGGTAAATCAGGCTGCCGTCCGGCGCACGCACCGCCGCCAGCTCCAGCTCGTTCGGCCCGACCAGGCCGCGATAAGGCTGGCCTTTATAAGCCACCGCGCGTTCCAGGGCCTTGGCGCTGTCCTTGACCCGCAGCGCCGTGGCGCACAGCGATGGCCCATGGGCTTCGAAAAAATTGTGGGCGAAGGAATACGGCTCGCAATTGAGGATCAGGTTGATATCGCCCTGGCGCAGCAGGCTGACGGCTTTGGAACGATGCTGCCCAGCCTTGACGAAGCCCAGACGCTCCAACCAGTGGGCGAGCTTGGCGCCGAGGCTTTCATCCACGGCAAATTCGAGGAACTCGATGCCGTCGTACTCGCTGGCGGGCGGCGTTTCGAACAGGATATCCAGCGGTGCGGCCGGCTGTTCCTCGGCCAGGCGCTGACGGGTTTTCTCCTCCAGGTACAACAACGAGCGCAGCCCGTCGGCGGCATTGGCGCGGGTCGGCGCGGCACGGAAACCATCGTTGAAGATTTCCAGGGACAACGGCCCGGTGTAACCACTTTTGATAATCGGCGCCAGAAACCCGGCCAAGTCGAACTCGCCCTGCCCTGGGAAACAACGGAAATGGCGGCTCCACTCCAGCACATCCATGGCCAGGATCGGCGCATCGGCCATTTGCACGAAGAAGATCTTGTCGCCAGGGATCTGCGCGATGGCGCTCGGGTCGCCCTTGAGTGACAACGTGTGAAAACTGTCGAGCAACACGCCCAGGCTCGGATGATCCACCTGACGCACCAGGTTCCATACCTGCTGCCAGGTGTTCACATGCTTGCCCCAGGCCAGGGCTTCATAGCCAATGCGCAAGCCTCGTTTGCCGGCGTGTTCGGCCAGCAGGCTCAAGTCATCCCGCAGAATGGATTCGTCGCCCACGCAATCGGCCGAGGCATTGCTGCACACCAGCACCAGGTCGGTGCCCAGCTCCTGCATCAGATCGAATTTGCGCTCGGCCCGCTCCAGATTGCGCGCCAGGCGGTCGCGGCGGCAGCCTTCAAAGTCGCGAAACGGCTGGAACAAGGTGATAGCGATGCCCAGGTCGGCGCACATCTGCCGCACTTCCCGCGGGCTGCCGTCGTAATACAACAGGTCGTTCTCGAAGATTTCCACCCCATCGAACCCGGCGGCGGCAATGGCTTCGAGCTTTTCCGGCAGGGTGCCGCTCAAGGAAACGGTGGCGATGGAACGTTGCATGGAAAACTCCCGGCAATGGTTGTTTATGGCAAATTATTCGCCCCCAGCCTAACGGCAGCAATTAAAATGTACGAACCGGTTAGTTTTTCGGGCGATTATCGAACACTATGCCCTACTGGCGAATTGACGATTTTTTAACCGCTGCGCACCATCGATCAGGCAACAAACGTTCACAAAAGACCCAGATCACACCATAAAAATTTCAAAAAACGGGTACGACCTCATGCCTCTGCAAAACTCCGTCCTGGCCGAGCGCCCAGGCATGCCGCATGCCGGCATCGGCAGCAAGATCCGCGGCGCCCTGGCCGTGGGTAAAACCCGCTGGGGCATGCTGGCCCTGGTGTTCTTCGCCACCACGCTGAACTACATCGACCGCGCCGCCCTGGGCGTGATGCAGCCGATCCTGGCCAAGGAAATGAGCTGGACGGCGATGGACTACGCCAACATCAATTTCTGGTTCCAAGTCGGCTACGCCATCGGGTTTGTGCTGCAGGGTCGCTTGATCGACCGAGTTGGCGTCAAGCGCGTGTTCTTCTTCGCAGTATTGCTGTGGAGCCTGGCCACCGGCGCCCACGGCCTGGCCACCTCCGCCGTAGGCTTTATGGTCTGCCGCTTTATCCTCGGCCTGACCGAAGCCGCCAACTACCCGGCCTGCGTCAAGACCACCCGCCTGTGGTTCCCCGCTGGCGAGCGGGCCGTGGCGACCGGCATCTTCAACGCCGGCACCAACGTCGGCGCGATGATGACGCCGATGTTGCTGCCGCTGATCTTGCACGTATGGGGCTGGCAGGCGGCGTTCCTGTGCATGTCGGCACTGGGCGGCATCTGGCTGGTGTGCTGGGGCCTGAAGTACTACAACCCAGAAGATCATCCAACGGTTAAACAATCCGAATTGGACTACGTGCAACAAGAACCCGAACCGGAACAACCGCGCGTGCCCTTCAGCCGTATCCTGCGCATGCGTGGCACCTGGGCCTTTGCCCTGGCCTATTCGCTGACCGCGCCGGTGTTCTGGTTCTACCTGTACTGGCTGCCACCGTTTTTGAACCAGCAATACAACCTGGGCATCAACGTGACGCAGATGGGCATCCCGCTGATCATCATTTATCTGACAGCCGACTTCGGCAGTGTGGGTGGGGGGATTCTTTCCTCGTTCTTGATCGGCCGGGGGATGAACTCGATCAAGGCACGGTTGCTGTCGATGCTGCTGTTTGCCTGCTGCATCGTCGGCGTGATCATGGCGGCCGGCTCCAGCCAGCTGTGGGTGGCGGTGTTTGCCATCTCCCTGGCCATCGGCGCGCATCAGGCCTGGACCGCGAATATCTGGAGCCTGGTGATGGACTACACGCCCAAGCACATGATGAGCACGGTGTTCGGCTTTGGCGGCATGTGCGCGGCCATCGGCGGCATGTTCATGACCCAGATCGTCGGCCATATCCTGACCGTGACTAACAACAACTACACCGTGTTGTTCACCCTGATCCCGGCGATGTACTTCATCGCGCTGACCTGGATGTACTTCATGGCGCCGCGCAAGATTCCCAAAGTCGACGTTTGACTCACCGCCGCCGCTGCTGCCAGGCAGCGGCCAACCCGCTCATGCAGATCACCCCGATGCCGACCACCGTGGTCATATCGGGGGTATGGGCAAACACCAGCCAGCCCAGTAAACCCGCGAAGACGATCTGGCAATAGCCGAACGGCGCCAGCAAGGCCGGCGCCGCAAAGCGGAACGCCTGGGTCAGCATCAAGTGCGCAGTCATGCCACAGGTGCCCAAGGCCAGCATCATCACGCCGTGCCACAGGGTCGGCACCTGCCAGAAGAACGGCACCAGCGCACTCATCACCAAGGTATTGCACAGCCCGGCGAAAAAGTTGCTGGTGGTGGGGGTGTCGTATTGGCTGAGGATGCGCGTCAGCAACTGGTAAAAGCAGAAGAACATCGCCGAACACAACGGCAGCAGCACCGCCGGCGTGAAAAGTTCGCCACCGGGGTGGATGATCACCAACACGCCGATAAACCCGCAGATCACCGCCAGCCATTGGCCGCGTGTCACATGCTCACCCAGCAGCGGCACCGAGAGCGCCGTCACCAGAATCGGTGCGAGGAAGTTCACCGCAGTGGCTTCGGCCAGCGGGATGTAATGCAGCGCAGTGGTAAAGAACAGGCTGGTACCCAACAGACACAACGCGCGTACCACCTGCATCCCCGGCCGTTTGCTGCGCAGCACGCGCAACCCCGATTGCGGCAGGAAGATCCCGGCCATCAGCACCGTGTGCACCACATAGCGTGCCCACACCACCATCACAATCGGGTAGAACCCGGCGAGGTATTTGGACAGCGCGTCATGGCTGGAAAACAGAAAGGTCGCCACCACAATCAGCAGGATGCCTTTGAAAGGATGGTTGACGCCGGACAGCGGGGTACTGACAGTCATGGAATTCTCTTGCGTGGCGGGCTTAACGCTGAGCACTGAACGAGGCCGCGCTCAACCCGGTAATCTAGCAGGCGGGCCGCAGCCTGCCCCGAGAGCATAACCAAACACCGGGCGAACAGCGCACTAAATCATGGGAATCGAGTCCAAGCCTGCACGTCGACTTCCCGTTGCACATTTTTTAATCAAGGCTTTGCCGCTATGAAAAAAACTCTCTTTGTTCTCTCCACCCTCGTCTTGCTCGCCGCCTGCAACCAGGAGGCCAAGCAAGCGCCGAAACCCGCGCCCGCGTCGGTGCAAGCGACCCTGGTTCCGCCAACCCCACCAACCGATCAGTGGGTGGGCAAATGGGTCGGCGTCGAAGGCCTGCACCTGACCATCGCCAAGGACGACAACATCGGCCGCGGTCATTACATCCTTACCATGCAATACGGCCTCGACGCCGATGACAGCGGCACCTTCAAGGGTGAAGCGGCCGAAGACGGGATCGCCTTCAACCGTCCGGATGGCCCGCAACTGCTGCGCGCTGGTGATGGCGCGGCGACCGGCCTCAAATGGCTGGCGGACAAGAAAGACTGCCTGGTTGTGGTGACCGGCGAAGGGTATTGCCGCGATTAACGGCCATACTCATCTCAATATTTTGTAGGACCGTTCATCAAGAGGATTGCCCCATGCTATGGAAAAAAGGCCGACGCAGCGACAACGTGGTGGATGCCCGCAATGACAGTGGCGGTGGCGGCGGGATGCGCTTCGGCGGCGGCAAGGGCCTGAGCCTCACGGCCATTGTGCTGATTGTCGGTATCGGCTGGTTGACCGGCCAGGACCCGATGCAGATCCTCGGCCAGTTGACCGGTCAGATGGAGCAGGCGCCGTCGGTCAGCACCCAGACGCGCCAGGCGCCGCCGGCCAACGATGAGCAGGCCGATTTCGTCCGCGCGGTGCTGGGCGACACCGAGGACACCTGGGGCCAGGTGTTCAAGGAAAACGGCAAGACCTACCAGAACCCCAAGCTGATTCTGTTCCGTGGCCGGGTCAATTCCGCCTGCGGTGGCGCCACTTCGGCGAGCGGCCCGTTTTATTGCCCGGCTGACCAGCAGGTGTACCTGGACCTGGACTTCTTCCGAGAAATGTCCCAACGCTTCCAGGCCGCTGGCGACTTCGCTCAGGCTTACGTGATCGCCCATGAAGTCGGGCACCACGTGCAGACCTTGCTCGGCATCTCGGCGAAGATCCAGGCCGCGCGCCAGCAAGGCCTGCAAATGCAGGGCGACGGTGGGCTGTTGGTGCGTCAGGAACTGCAAGCCGACTGCTTTGCCGGCGTGTGGGCCAACCGCGCACAAAAACGTCTGAACTGGCTGGAACCGGGGGACATCGAAGAAGCCCTGAACGCAGCCAACGCCATCGGCGATGACCGTTTGCAGCAGCAAGGCCAGGGTCGTGTGGTGCCGGATTCGTTCACCCATGGCACCTCCGCACAGCGGGTGCGCTGGTTCAAGGCCGGCTTCGCCCAAGGCCAGATCAGCCAGTGCGACACCTTTAACGCCAAGAGCCTGTAAATGCATAAACGCTCGGGATTGCTGCTGGGTATGTGCCTGGCCTGCTCTACCGCCGGGGCCGTCGAGCATGGGGTCAAGGTAGTCAGCCCTGAGCGTTTCCAGCTGGAGGCCGGCGCCTTAAGCCTGGGTGTAAGCCAAGACTGGCGCCAGCCGCTGCCCCATGTCACCCGCGTGCTGATCGTCGTGCACGGTCGCCTGCGCAATGCGCAGACCTACCTGCACAGTGCCGAAGCCGCCGCCGAACAGGCGGGCCAGGCCGATACGACGCTGGTGATCGCCCCGCAGTTTCTCAACGAGGCCGATGCGCAGCGCAATCACTTGGACAACAGGGTGCTGCGCTGGAAAGGCAATGAGTGGATGGCCGGCGAACAGTCCACGGGCGCAGATCGCGTCAGTTCCTACGGCGCGCTGGACCAACTGATCGAGCATCTGGGGGATCGCCGGTTGTTTCCGGCACTCAAGGAAATCGTGGTCGCCGGTCATTCCGGCGGCGGCCAAGTGGTGCAGCGCTTTGCCCTCCTCGGCCATGACCATCCGACCTTGCATCAGGCCGGCATTCGCCTGCGTTATGTGGTGGCCAATCCATCGTCCTACGCCTACTTCAGCCCCCAACGGCCCGTGCCGTTCGACGCGGCGACCTGCCCCGCTTTCGACGACTGGAAATACGGCCTGCAAAAACTGCCGACCTACGCCAACGGCCAAAGCGCCGCGCAACTTGAGCAAACCTATGTGTCACGCACCATCACGTATCTGCTCGGCCAACAAGACACCAACCCCAACCACCCCGCGCTGGACAAAGGCTGCGAGGCCGAGGCCCAGGGCGCCTATCGGCTGATTCGCGGACACAACTATTTTGACTACCTCAAGCAACGCCATCCGCAGCTGCGCCAAGAACTGGTGGAAGTGCCAGGGGTGGGGCATAACGGCGATGGCATGCTCAGATCACCCGAAGGCCAGAAAGTACTGTTTCCCGGCTTTAAATGAACAAACCGGCCCAACCTGTGGGAAGTGACTAGCACCCGATAGCCATAGGTATCCACACAACCCTCAAAGGCTGAAATAACTCTGTGGTGAACTCGGCTGTTTGTAGTGAGCTGGGCTTGCTGTGGTGACCTTGGCTTGCTGTGGTGAGCGGGCTTGCCCCGCGCTGGGTTGCGAAGCGGCCCCAAACTCAGGCACCTCGGAGTGTCAGCTGAAACCACATCGCCTGGAATGGGGCTGCTTCGCAACCCAGCGCGGGGCAAGCCCGCTCACCACAACAAGGCCAGGTCACCACAACGGTGAGTCAGTAACAGCTGGGTTGATTGACCCAGCGCTATTGGGGCATGGGTCTCTACCTATCTTCAGTGAAAACATCACCTCAGTAGATGCGGCTCTTGTGGTGAGCGGGCTTGCCCCGCGCTGGGCTGCGAAGCGGCCCCAAACTCAGGCACCTCGGAGTGTCAGCTGAAACCACATCGCCTGGAATGGGGCTGCTTCGCAACCCAGCGCGGGGCAAGCCCGCTCATACATGGACGCCCCCAGTATGCCAAGCACTC
>NZ_JARVSL010000054.1:0-13778 GCF_030209215.1 Pseudomonas sp. efr-133-TYG-23
ATCCCAATGTGGGAGGGGGCTTGCCCCCGATGACGGTGTGACAGTCATTTATCAGGCGACTGATCCACCGCTATCGGGGGGCAAGCCCCCTGCCACAGTGAGTGACCTCAGTACACGTCGCGGCGATAGCGGCCTTGTTCGATCAAGCGCTCCACCGCCTCGCGGCCGAGGATATCCAGTAGCGCCTGGTCCACCCCGGCAGCCATGCCCTGCAAGCTTCCGCACACATAGATCGCCGCGCCGTCGGCCAGCCATCTACGTAGCACGTCGGCCGATTCGCGCAGGCGATCCTGCACGTAGATCTTCTCCGCCTGATCGCGGGAGAACGCCAGGTCCAACAGTGCTAGGTCGCCGCTGGCGAGCCAGCCTTGCAGCTCGTCTTGGCACAGGTAGTCGTGGGCGATATTGCGTTCGCCGAACAGCAACCAGTTACGTTGCTGGCCTTCGGCAATGCGCGCTTTCAGCAAGCTGCGCAGGCCGGCCAGGCCGGTGCCGTTGCCCATCAGGATCAGCGGCACCGGCGCGTCCGGCAGGTGGAAGCCGCTGTTGCGCCGCAGACGCAGGCTGATCGCGCCGCCGAGAGCCGCGTGTTCGGTGAGCCAACCCGAGCCCAGGCCCAGGCGGCCGTCGGCGTGGCGTTCCTGGCGCACGATCAGTTGCAGCACGCCGTCGCTGGCAATCGAGGCGATGGAGTATTCGCGCATGCTCAGCGGCACCAGAGCATCCACCAGCGCTTGGGCGTGCAGGCCGACCAGATGCGCGCGGTTGTCCGGCAATTGGCGAGTGGTCAGGGCCTGATCGAGCGTCTGTGCCAGCCCTTCGATGATTACGCCATCGCTGCCTTGCAGGCCCAGGCCCGCCAGAAAGTGCTCGACTGCCGACGCGGGATTACGCGGCAGGATTTCCACCAGGTCGCCAGCATCCCAATGCTGCGGCGACGTCGACGTGAGGCCCAGCAGGTACACGCCTTCGCCTGCGCTGCCGGGGTTGAGCAGGGTGCGCTGGCTCAGTGTCCAGTGTTCGTACTGGGCGCTGGGCCAGGCGGTGGCGGGGGCGTGGCCGGTCAGTTCGCCCAATTGTTGCTGCCAGTGCAGTAGGGCTTGGGTATCGCCGCTGTCCACTTCCACCGGGGCGAACAGCGCCGTGCCGCCCTGGTTGGTCAGCCAGAAATGCAGGCGCCGGGCGAAGCCGCAAAAGTGCGGGTACTGACGATCCCCGAGGGCCAGCACCGAGTAGTTCAAACCGTTGAGCGACAGAGCCTGGCCGAGCACGCCGCGCTCGAAACCACGGGCGCTGTCGGGGGCTTCGCCGTCGCCGAAGGTGCTGACCACGAACAGCGCGTTGTGCGCTTGGCGCAGGTCATCGGCATTGACGCTGCCCAGCGCCTGCACCTTCACCGGCAGGCCGGCGGCCTGCAATTGCCCGGCGGTCTGCCAGGCCAGTTGCTCGGCGAAACCGCTCTGGCTGGCAAAGCCGATCAGCCAGGCCGGTGCGTCGCTGAGGTTGGCGCCGAGGCGCTGGCGGGCGTCGCGCACTTGGCGTTTTTTGCGACGGCGATCCAGGTACAGCAACCAGCCGGTGATAAAGAACAACGGCATCAACAGCGAACTGACGGTCAACACGATCCGCCCGATCAAGCCGAAGTAGCTGCCGGTGTGCAGGGCATAAATGCTGGTCAGTAACTGAGCCTTGAGGCTCTTGTCGGCGTAGCGATCGTGGGATTTGACCTCGCCGGTGGCCGGGTCCAGGTTGATCTGGTTGAGCGCGCGGTCATGGGGCGAGTCGCTCAGCAGGTAATACACGGTGGCCGGTTGCCCGGTAGCGCCTGGCATGCGGATGTTGTAGGCGCTCAGGTCCGGGCCGGCGTTGCTGTAGAGGCTGCTCCAGATCGCGTCGTAGTTGGCCACCGGTGCAGGGCCTGCCGGCGCTGGGCCGCGCGTGCGTACCCGTTCGTTCTGCGGGGCGTCGGACAGCAGTTGGGTCAGCCCTCGGCTGTACCAGTCGTAGGACCAGGACAACCCGGTGAGTGCCGCCAGCAGGTAAAACAGCAGGCACCAGGTGCCGAACACCGAGTGCAGGTCCCAGTTGAAGCTGCGGCCCTTTTTGCGCCAGTCCAGGGTCAGCCAGGCGCGCCAACTCGCCGCTTGGCGCGGCCAGCGCAGGTACAGGCCGGAGAGGCAGAAAAACACCAGGATCAGGGTGCAGGCGCCGGTGATCTGCCGGCCGGTTTCGCCGATGGCGAGGAAGCGGTGCAGTTGCAGGACAAAACCGAACACGTCCTGGCCCACGGCGTCGCCCAGGTACTCGCCGGTGTATGGGTCGAAGTAGCGCATCGGGCCACGCCGTTCACCCGGCGGCGGGGTAAAGGCCACGCGCGCGGCGTTGCCGCTGTCGCGTTCCACCCACAGCATCGCCACGGTCTTGCCTTCGGCGGCTTCGAGCTTGCGCACCAGTTCGGCCGGTGGCAGCACCCCGGCTTCGCGTTTTTGCACGTGCAGGACGCTGGGATTGAGAGCCCGCAGTATTTCATCCTGGAACGACACCGCCGCACCGGTGATCCCCATCAAGGCCAGCACCAGCCCGGCGGTGATGCCGAAGAACCAGTGCAACTGAAACAGGGTTTTCTTCAACACGTCGGACCGCCTCGCTCATCGGGATATAAATGCCACGGCGCGCATTATGCCGTGGGTTGTCGAGAAACTTTGTTGTTTAACACGCAAAAGCCCCACGCATTCGATGCGTGGGGCTCGGGGGCCAGCGTTTAGAAATGGAAGCTGGTGGTCAGAAGCGCCGTGCGACCCGCCGCCTGATTGGCGAAGTGGGTCGAGAAGGCTTTGTCGTAGTAGACCTTATCGGTCAGGTTCTGCACGTTCAGTTGCAGGTCGACGTTCTTGGTCAGCTTGTAGCTGGCCATGGCGTCGTAGCGGGTGTAGGACGGCACATACACGGTGTTGCCCACGTCGCCGTAAACCTGGTCGACATAGAACGCGCCGCCGCCAACGGTGAACTTGGGTGTAAGGGCATAGGTGGTCCACAGACTGAAGGTGTTCTTCGGCGTGTTGGGCATCTGGTTGCCTTCGTTGGAACCGGCGCTGATCACCCCGTTGCGACCGTTACGGCCAGCCTTGACCAGTTCGCTGTCCAGGTAGCTGTAGCCGGCGAACACTTGCCATTGCTCGGTGATTTTGCCGCTGGCGGACAGTTCCAGACCATCGACCCGGGACTCGCCGGCGTTCTGGTAGGTGAGGGCATCCACCAGAATGCGCGTGTTTTTCTTCTCGGTGCGGAACACGGCGGCGGTCAGCGAGAGGCGGTCGTGGAACAGGTCCCACTTGGTGCCCAGCTCATAGTTGACGGTTTCTTCCGGTTGCAGATCGCTGGTGGCGGCGCCGGCGGACAGCGGGTTGCCGTCCGAACCTTCGCCGATCAGGCCGCCTGGCGGGGTGGCCGAGGTGGCGTAGGAGGCATAGATACTGCCGTTTTCCAGAGGCTTCCAGACCAGGCCGGCCTGCCAGTTGAAGAACTGGCTGTCGTCCTTGATTTTGCTGCGTGCTTTGACCGTCGCTGTAGGCACTGCGTTGGTATTGGCTTCGGTGTCGAAAGTGTCGTAGCGCAGGCCGACGTTAAGTAGCCATTTCGGGTCCAGTTCGATGGTGTCGAACACGTAGGCGGCGCGGCTGGTGGCTTTGGTGTTGGTGCCGTTGTAGTTGCGGGCGACGGAGCCGGTCCAGGCGTCGTCCGGGTTCGGGTTGCTCAGCGACGTGCATTGGCCGCCCAGGCCGCCTTTGGCCACGGTGCAGATCGGGTTGGCGTTCGGGCTGACGGTGTAGCTGCTGACGCGGGTTTCTTCGCCGGTGAATTCCAGGCCGGTGGAGTAGGTGTTCTTGAAGCCCAGGGCCTGGAAACTGCCGAACAGGTCGGTCTGGTTGGTGGTCGTGGTGGTGGTGGACACCCGCGAGTTGGCCCGGCGCCACACGGTGCCGAATTTGTTCACGTTGAGTTTGCTGTCGTCCGGCTGGGTCAGTACGTAGTCCTGGCCAGTGCTGCCGTGGCGCAGAGTGTTTTTCAGGGTCACGTTGTCGTTCAGATCGTGCTCGATGGAGAACGTACTGATGTCGGCGCGGGTCTTGCGGAAATCGCGGCCTTTGAGGCCGTAGAAGTTATCGCTGTCGCCGCCGTCGTTGGGTTTGTCGTGGACGTGGGCGGTGGCGGTGGCCGAACCGTAGCCGTAGGGAATCCCCGAGTCTGGCAGGTCGTCGCTTTCCAGATGGTAGTAGCTGAGGTTGACGCGGGTGGGGGTGCCCAGGCCGAAGGTCAGCGAAGGCGCAACGCCCCAGCGGTCGTAGTTCACGGCATCGCGCCCGGCCACGTTTTGCTCGTGGCTCATCAAGTTCAGGCGGAATGCGGCGCTGTCGTCGAGGAACTGGCGGTTCACGTCGAGCACGTAGCGGCGGGTCTGGTCGGAACCGTAAGTGAAGCCGCCGTTGGTGAAGTCCCGTGCCTGCGGGGTCTTGCTCACCAGGTTGAGGCTGCCACCGGCCGAGCCGCGCCCGCCGAAGGACGAGTTCGGGCCTTTGCTGACTTCGATGGATTCGATGTCGAAAATCTCACGGCTCTGGCCGCCGGTGTCGCGCACGCCGTCCAGATAGGTGTCGCCTTGGGCATCGAAACCGCGGATAAACGGACGGTCACCCTGAGGGTTACCGCCTTCACCGGCACCGAAGGTGATACCCGGTACGGTGCGCAGCGCATCCTGCAACGAGGTAGCGGCGGTGTCCTTGAGTACTTGTTGCGGCACCACAGTGACCGAGCGCGGTGTGTCCACCAGCGGTGCGGTGTATTTCTGCGAGGCAGCTTTCTCCACTTGGTAAGAGGTGTCGTCCTGTTCCTGGCCGGTAATGCTGGTGGCGCCCAGAGAGATGCTATTGCGCTCGCCTTTTTGTTCGGTGTCTTCAGCCGCTTGCGCCAAGTGGGCGGCAGAGCTGGCGCTCAGAGCGACGCCGATGGCCGAGGCCAACATGCGTGGTGAACCGGCAGATGTTTTTGTTGAAGTGCGCGACATGACGTGTCCTTTCCCCAAGGATGTGAGGCGGCGGAATATAGGGTGAACACGACTTTCTATCAATTGCGATACATTGCTAATTGCACTGAATTTACATTCTTTACACTTTTTGCTTACGGTTTTTACGATCTCATCCGTCCTTAGGTTTTACAGCGTGGATAAGAATCAATACCATTGGCGTCCCTCCGCACCCAGGTACTGCCCCATGCTGCTGCACATTCCCGGCCTGTTCTCCCGCGAGGAGGTGCAGCGCATCCGCCAGGCCTTGGAAAACGCCGATTGGGCCGACGGTAAAATTACCGCCGGGCACCAATCGGCCAAAGCCAAACACAACCTGCAATTGCCCGAAGGCCACCCCTTGGCCAAGGAAATCGGCACGGCGATGCTCGAACGCCTGTGGCAAAACCCGCTGTTCATGTCGGCGGCGTTACCGCACAAAGTGTTCCCGCCGCTGCTTAACTGCTACACCGCCGGTGGCAGTTTCGACTTTCATATCGATAACGCCGTGCGCCAACCCAAGGGCAGCCCTGAGCGGGTGCGCACTGATTTGTCGTCCACATTGTTTTTCAGCGACCCGGATGACTACGACGGCGGCGAACTGGAGATCCAGGACACTTTCGGCCTGCAGCGGGTCAAGTTGCCGGCCGGCGATATGGTGCTGTACCCCGGGTCCAGCCTGCACAAAGTCAACCCGGTGACCCGGGGCGCGCGTTACGCCTCATTCTTCTGGACCCAGAGCCTGGTGCGCGAAGACAGCCAGCGCACATTGCTGTTCGAGATGGACGGCGCGATCCAGCAGTTGACCCGGGATGTGCCCGATCACCCGGCGCTGATCCAGCTCACCGGCACTTATCACAACCTGCTGCGTCGCTGGGTTGAGGTTTGACATGAGCTTTTTGTTGCGTCGCCAAGAGGTGCTCACGGTCGAGCAATTGCAGAGCATGCTTGACGACTCCCCGGTGCGCGCCGCCCAGGCGATCCTGGTCGCGGCGAAGGAAGGGCTGGTGGATGCCCAGGCGTTGCTGGGGCAGATTCTGCTGGACGGGCGCGGTATCGAACGCGATCAAACGCTGGCGCTGCGGTGGTTTCGCATTGCGGCACAAGGCGGGCAGTTGATGGCGCGCAATATGCTCGGACGTTGCTTGGAACACGGTTGGGGCTGCGCCGTCGACGAAGCGGCGGCCGCGCGGGAATATCGCCTGGCCGCCGAGGCGGGGTTGGACTGGGGGTTGTACAACTACGCCAACCTGCTGGCCACCGGGCGTGGCGTTGCACAAGATCAAGCCCAGGCATTGGCGTGCTATCGCCAAGCGGCCGAGCGGGGTCATGCCAAGTCGATGAACTTGCTCGGGCGGTATCTGGAGGAAGGACAGTGCTGCCCACGGGATCTGGAAGCCGCGCAGCAGTGGTATCGCCGTTCAGCCGAGGGCGGGGATTTTCGCGGGCAATTCAGTTATGCGGCGGTGCTGGCGGGTAATGGCCAGATCGAAGCGGCGTTGGCATGGCTGCGCAAAGCGCTGGCGGGCGGGAACCTGAAGTTTCTGCGGGTGGCCCACACCGCGCTGGCGGCGGCGGATGAACCGAGGATCGGGGCGATGGCGCAGGCTTATCAACAACGAGCCCAACAGTTGGAAACCCTATAGGAGCGAACCGCTCGCTCCTATAGGAAGCACGGCTTAGACGTAGTAGGACTTCAATGGCGGAAACCCATTGAACTCAACGGCGCTGTAGCTGGTGGTGTACGCACCGGTGGACAACCAGTACAAACGATCACCGATCGCCAGGTTCAGCGGCAGGCCGTACTTGTAGTTTTCGTACATGATGTCGGCGCTGTCGCAGGTCGGTCCAGCGATGACCACTTCTTCCATCTCGCCTTTCTTCTCGGTCCAGATCGGAAACTTGATGGACTCGTCCATGGTTTCGATCAGGCCGGAGAACTTGCCCACATCCGTGTACACCCAACGCTCGACGGCGGTGCGGGATTTACGCGCCACCAACACCACTTCGCTGACCAGAATGCCAGCGTTGGCGATCAACGAACGGCCGGGCTCCAGGATAATTTCCGGCAGATCGTCGCCGAAGTCTTCCTTGAGGAAGCGGATGATTTCCTCGGCATAGGTTTCCAGGCTGTTGGTGCGGGTGATGTAGTTGGCCGGGAAGCCGCCGCCCATGTTGATCAGCTTGAGGTGGATGCCGTCTTCTTCTTTCAGGCGCTCGAAGATCACTTTGACCTTGGCGATAGCCGCGTCCCACACGCTGATATCGCGCTGTTGCGAGCCGACGTGGAACGAGATGCCGTACGGCACCAGGCCCAGGTCACGGGCCAGGATCAGCAGGTCCATGGCCATGTCGGTCTGGCAGCCGAATTTGCGCGACAGCGGCCAGTCAGCGGTGGTGGAACCTTCGGTGAGAATGCGCACATACACTTTCGAGCCCGGCGCGGCCTTGGCGATATTGCGCAGGTCCGCTTCGGAGTCGGTGGAGAACAGACGCACGCCCTTCTCGTAGAAGTAGCGGATGTCCTTGGATTTCTTGATGGTGTTGCCGTAGCTGATGCGGTCGGCGCTGACGCCACGGTCCATGACCTTGTCCAGCTCGTAGATCGAGGCGATGTCGAAGCTCGAACCTTTGTCTTTCAACAGGTCGATGATCTCGACGGCCGGGTTGGCCTTGACCGCGTAATAAACCTTGGCGAATTCGAAACCGGCGCGCAGGTCATCGTAGGCCTGGCTGATCATCGCGGTGTCGATCACCACGAACGGGGTTTCTTGCTTGTCGGCGAACGCCTTCATTTTGTCAAAAGTGGCGCGCGCGAAATAATCTTCGACGTTGATCGACATGCTGGGAACTCCTAAGGGCAAACTGTATTGATCAATGGGTACAACTGAACGTCCTCCGTATCCCCACTTTGGTTCGCCTACTTCCCAAGGCATGTCGCCGAAAGCAAAAAGGCCATGGGATAAGCTGCCCTTGGCCTTGCTGTCTCGTCGTCAGTACTTGAGCCGGATGGATCGTTTCCAGCATGGACGTTCGGCGCGAACTTTAGGGCGTGAGGGGCCATAGATCAACTAAAAATGTCGCGTTTTTGCACGCGTTCGTCGCGCTGCGTTGTGCAGCTACTTATGTAACCGACCGGTGTGACGGAATGATGTTCCCCGGGTGGGGTTAATTGAAGGTATTTCCCCGATAGATCACGGACCCAATATGGGAGGGAGCAAGCCCCCTCCCACATAAGATCAGGCCAGGGCGGTCTCGGCAGGGGAGACGATGCTGGTCTTGCCCCCACGGGACTTACCGGAGCTCAGGTACTCGGCAATCGACTCTTGCGTCACTTCCCCCAGGAACACCCGCTCGGCATCCATCACTGGCAACCACGAGCGATTGAACTCGTACATGCGCGACAACAGGATGCGCAAGTGCTCGTCATACGCCGCCGTGGCATTGAACTCACGCAGGTACTGGCCGCAAGTGCCGGTCTGACGGTGCAGGTCGCGACGGCGCACATAGCCCAGTGCCTTGTTCTCGGCGCAGGTCACCACCACGTAGCGACGGTCGTGCTCGTCCATCAGTTCCAGTGCATCGGCCACCGGGGTTTCCGGGCTTACCGACGGGGCGTTGTCCGCCGCGTCTTCGGCCTTGACCAGCAGCAGGCGCTTGAGGGTGCTGTCCTGGCCCACAAAGTTGCTGACGAATTCGTCGGCCGGGTGTGCCAGCAACGTATCCGGGTGGTCGATCTGCAACAGCTTGCCGGCGCGGAAAATCGCGATCTTGTCGCCCAGCTTGATGGCTTCGTCGATGTCATGGCTGACCATGATCACCGTCTTGTTCAGCGCCCGCTGCATCTCGAAAAACTCGTTCTGGATCATCTCGCGGTTGATCGGGTCGACCGCGCCGAACGGCTCGTCCATCAGCAGCAACGGCGCATCCGCCGCCAAGGCGCGGATCACGCCAATCCGCTGTTGTTGGCCACCGGACAATTCACGCGGATAGCGATGCAGATACTGCTTGGGCTCCAGCTTGATCATGCTCATCAACTCGCGGGCGCGGTCGTGGCATTTCTGTTTGTCCCAGCCGAGCAATTTCGGCACGACCACGATGTTCTCTTCGATGGTCATATTAGGGAACAGGCCGATCTGCTGGATCACGTAGCCGATATTACGGCGCAGGGTCACTTCGTCGAGGTCGGTGGTGTCTTCGCCGTTGATCAGGATCTTGCCCGAGGTGGGTTTGATCAGGCGGTTGATCATCTTCAGCGTGGTGCTTTTGCCGCAGCCCGATGGCCCGAGGAATACACAGATCTCGCCTTCATTGACGGTCAGGCTGACATCGTTGACGGCGGTGACGGTTTTGCCGTTGCTTTGGAACGTCTTGGACAGGTTTTGAAGTTCGATCATTTGAGCAATCCTTTTGGAGTCAGCGAGCGTTGCAGCCATTGCAGAAGCAGGTCGGCGAAGATGGCCAGCAGGCTGACCAGTACGGCACCGACGATCAGCATCGACATATCGCTGCGGCTGATGGAGGCCAGAATCAGTACACCCAAGCCACCGGCGCCGATGGTGGCGGCGATGGTCATCACGCCGATGTTCATCACCACGGCAGTGCGCACGCCGGCGAGGATCACTGGCACCGCGATGGGCAACTCGACCATGCGCAGGCGCTGGCCGAAGGTCATGCCGATGCCTCTGGCGGCTTCGCGAATGCCCGGCTCCACGCCGGTGAGGGCCAGGTAGGTGTTACGCATGATCGGCAGCAGGGAGTAGAGGAACACCGCGGTAATGGCCGGCATCGGCCCCAGGCCCTGACCGAATTTGGAGTAGAACGGCAACAGCAGGCCGAACAGGGCGATGGAAGGCACCGTCAGCAACACGGTGGCACTGGCTTGCAGCGGGCCGGCCAGCGTCGGGAAGCGCGTCATCAGGATGCCCAGGGGCACACCGATAAAGATCGCCAGGATCACCGCGATGCCGACCAGGGTGATGTGCTGCCAGGTCAGGTGCAGGACTTGGGCCCAATCAAGATGGGAAAAGGCGTTCAGGAATTCCATGTCTTCTCCTCGTTAGTTGATCGGATGCTGGCGCAGAAAGTCAGCGGCCACGACGGACGGGCTTTCGTGATCGACATCGACCCGCGCGTTGAGTTGGCGCATGGTTTCGTCGTCGAACAGCGCGGCCAGCGGCTTGAGGTCGGCGGCCAGTTGCGGGTGCGCGTCCAGGTAGGCCTGGCGCACTACCGGCGCGGCGGTGTAGTCCGGGAAGTAATGCTTGTCGTCCGCCAGCAGTTTTAATTTGAAGGCGTTCAAGCGACCGTCGGTGGTGTAGACCAGGCCGGCGAACACTTGGCTATTGCGCAGCGCGGTGTAGACCAGGCCAGCGTCCATTTGCCGGGTGTTTGCGCGGGTCAGGTTCATCTCATACAACTTGACCATGCCGGCCAGACCGTCGGAGCGATTGGCGAACTCGGTGTCCAGCGCGACCAGGCGATGTTCCCGGGTGTTTTCCGCCATCGCCTGGGTGAGGTCGCTGATGCTGTTGATCTCGGGATGTTCCTGCGCGACCTTCTGCGGCAACGCCAGGGCATAGGTGTTGCTGAAGCGCGACGGTGCCAGCCAGACCAGGCCCTTTTTCGCGTCGAGTTCTTTGACCCGAGCGTAGGACTGTTCGCTGTCGAGTTTCTCGTCGATGTGGTTGTAGGCCACCAGCGACACACCGGTGTATTCCCATAACAGGTCCAGTTGCCCGCTTTCCTGGGCACTGCGCGCCAGGTTGCTGCCAAGGCCGCCGGTCACTTGAGGGGCATAGCCCTTGGTGCGCAAGTATTGGGAGGTGATCTCGGCGAGCAGGGTCTGTTCGGTGAACACCCTGGCGCCGATGCGGATTACCGGTTTTTCCGCGGCTTGTGCAAACCCTGCGCACAGCAGGACGCAGCTCAATATCAGTGTCAGTTTTTTCATGTGAATTCCTTTGCCAAGCCTTAAGACGGACGCAACCCGCGTTCCAGCCAGAGGCGGCTGGCCATGGTCACCAGGCCGTCCAGCAATAAGGCCAGCAGTGCCGTGCATGCGGCGCCGAGCAACAGTTGCGGCTGATTGTTCAGGGCGATGCCGGGGAAGATCAGACTGCCCAGGCTGTTGGCGCCGATCAGAAACGCCAGGGGCGCGGTGCCCACATTGATCGCCAGCGCCACGCGCACGCCGCCGATGATGATCGGCACGGCATTGGGCAACTCCACGCGAAACAGCACCTGGCGCGGGGTCATGCCGATGCCGGTGGCGGCTTCTTTGAGCGAGCCTTGAACGTTTTTCAGGCCTTCGTAGGTGTTGCGCACGATAGGCAGGAGGGAGGCGAGGAACAGCGCGAAGATGGCCGGGCCGCTGCCGATGCCGAGGACGCCGAGGGCGATGGCCAGTACGGCCAGGGGAGGGACGGTATTACCGATGTTGAAGATTTGCATGAAGCGTTCTGCGCGCCCGACCATGTGCGGTCGACTGAGCAGGATACCGGCGGGGATGCCCACAACGAGGGCCGCCAGCATGGAGACTAGAACGAGAACTAAGTGAGCTTGCAGGTAAAACAACAAATCGTCGCGGTACAACTCGATCGTGTTGATGCCGATCCAGTGGATCAGCAGGGCCAGGAGCGCGACGACAACCGCGCCTCCTATCAGCCCTTTGCCATAGCGAATAGCCACAGGCGGACTCCTTTTTTCTTCTGTCGACGAACACATTCCTGCGTGGCATGCCATGGCTGGCTGTCAGCGAAAAGTGAACGCGAAATGCAGCTCGCCAATGCCGTCAAAAGCGGCATGAGTTCGAGCCATAAGCGCAGCCTCGTCAGGCTAACTTGCTGATTTTTCAGCCCCTGTTACGAGTGCGATAGCAGGGGAGTGGACGTCTCTACCTTTTAAAAGGTTCCACACTTGGCACCATTTAGCCACCCCTGATCGGGTGAACGGTGGTCCGTCACCTTGGGTTTGCGCTATACTCGCCGCCCTTTTTTGACTCACCTGCCAGGCGATTTCCCATGACCCACCAGGCCGCCGAAGTCGCGAAACGCCGCACTTTCGCCATTATTTCCCACCCCGATGCCGGTAAAACCACCATCACCGAGAAGCTCTTGCTGATGGGCAAGGCAATCGCAGTGGCCGGCACGGTGAAATCCCGCAAATCCGACCGCCATGCCACCTCCGACTGGATGGAAATGGAAAAACAACGGGGTATCTCCATTACCACGTCGGTCATGCAGTTCCCGTATCGCGATCACATGGTCAACCTGCTCGACACCCCGGGCCACGAAGACTTCTCCGAAGACACTTACCGCACCCTGACCGCGGTGGACTCGGCGTTGATGGTGTTGGACGGCGGTAAGGGCGTCGAGCCGCGCACCATCGCGCTGATGGACGTATGCCGTCTGCGCGATACGCCCATCGTCAGCTTTATCAACAAACTCGACCGCGATATCCGCGACCCGATCGAGCTGCTCGACGAAATCGAAGCCGTATTGAAGATCAAGGCCGCGCCGATCACCTGGCCGATTGGTTGCTACCGCGACTTCAAAGGCGTGTACCACCTGGCCGATGATTACATCATCGTCTACACCGCCGGCCACGGGCATGAACGCACCGAAACCAAGATCATCGAAAAACTCGACTCCGACGAAGCCCGCGCCCACCTGGGTGACGAGTACGACCGCTTCGTCGATCAGTTGGAGCTGGTGCAGGGCGCCTGCCATGAATTCAACCAACAGGAATTCCTCGACGGCCAGCTGACCCCAGTGTTCTTCGGGACCGCCCTGGGCAACTTCGGCGTCGACCATGTGCTCGACGCCGTGGTGGACTGGGCCCCGCGCCCGCTGCCACGGGTGGCCAACGAACGTACCGTGGAACCGGTGGAAGAGAAGTTCACCGGCTTCGTGTTCAAGATCCAGGCGAACATGGACCCCAAGCACCGCGACCGTATCGCGTTCATGCGCATCTGCTCCGGCAAATACGAAAAAGGCATGAAGATGCGCCACGTGCGCACCGGCAAGGACGTGCGCATCGGCGACGCCCTGACGTTCTTCTCCTCCGAGCGTGAACAGCTCGAAGAAGCCTACGCCGGCGACATCATCGGCCTGCACAACCACGGCACCATTCAGATCGGCGACACCTTCACCGAAGGCGAAGCGCTGGGCTTTACCGGTATCCCGCACTTCGCCCCGGAACTGTTCCGCCGCGTGCGCCTGCGCGATCCGCTCAAATCCAAGCAACTGCGCCAAGGCTTGCAGCAACTGGCGGAAGAGGGCGCCACCCAGGTGTTCTTCCCCGAGCGCAGCAACGACATCATCCTGGGCGCCGTGGGTGTGCTGCAGTTCGATGTGGTCGCCAGCCGCTTGAAAGAGGAATACAAGGTCGAATGCTCCTACGAGCCGATCACCGTGTACTCCGCGCGCTGGATCGAATGCGCCGATAAGAAAAAGCTGGAAGAGTTCTCCAACAAAGCCGTGGAAAACCTCGCGCTCGATGGCGGTGGTCACCTGACCTACCTGGCCCCGACCCGCGTCAACCTGGCGCTGATGGAAGAGCGCTGGCCGGACGTGAAATTCCGCGCGACCCGCGAGCACCACTAAACAACATCTGGGAGGGGGCTTACCCCCCGATAGCAGTGTGTCAGCCCTGAATGTACTGGCTGACACACAGCCATCGGGGGCAAGCCCCCTCCCACTTTTTTTACCGCGTTGTG
>NZ_JARVSL010000045.1:0-11984 GCF_030209215.1 Pseudomonas sp. efr-133-TYG-23
TCTGTGTTTTCACGAATTGAGTGCTTGGCATACTGGGGGCGTCCATGTATGAGCACAGCAAGTCTGCTCATCACAGGAACCTCATCTCTCAGGTGATGTTTTCACCCAAGAGGTTTAGATACCTCTGCCCCGATGGGATCCAAAATGATCCCGTACAACCAAGCTACAACAGTTGCCCGCCCGAGATATCAAACGTCGTCCCATTAGCCCAGGCCATGTCATCGGACAGGATTGCAGCAACCGCAGCGCCTATATCATCCGGTAGACCGACGCGGCCCAGGGCGATGCCTTGCGCCACATAGGCGTTCACGTCCTTGTTGTCGCGCACCGCACCGCCACCGAAATCGGTGGCTATGGCGCCGGGAGCAATCGCATTTACCCGAATCTGGCGCGAGCCCAGTTCTACTGCCATGAAACGGGTCAGCACCTCGATGGCGGCTTTTACGGCCGCGTAGAGGCTGTATCCCGGTAGGGTAAAACGCACGAAACCCGAGGACACGTTAAGAATCCGACCGCCGTCTTCCAGTCGGGGCAGCAGCTTTTGCGTGAGGAAGATCGGCCCACGAAGGTGCGTAGCGACGAGCGAGGCAAATTGCTCTTCGGTGGCATCGGTAAAGTTGGCGAAAAGGCCATTGCCGGCGTTGTTGACGAGAAAGTCGAAGCGCTCGCGGCCGAAGTCGGTCTTCAACGTTTCGGTCACTGCGCGTGAAAAAGTCTCATAGCCGGCGGTATCGGTGATGTCGAGCGGCAACATTACGATCTTGCCGCCCTGGGCCTCAATGTGCTGCTTTAGCGAATCGGCTTCTGCCGCGCCACTGCGATAGGTGCCGATGATGTGGACGCCGCGCTTGGCCAAGTGAAGGGCCATATTGCGTCCAAGGCCACGGCTGGCGCCTGTGATGAGAGCGATTGGATGGGGCATGGTTTATCTCTGCTAAGGATGAGCGCGCCTTTTGGCGCTTTCTTGACCCGCTCACGATAGGCAGTGTTGGGTTTATAACCCACGTCCGATACGCTCAATTCATTGCCTGATTGTCTCAATCGTCTTGCAGGATGGCAGGGCGCCGGCATAATCGGCCCATGAACGACAACCTTGCACCCCATCTAGAAATTGCCCTACGCCACGCGCCTCCGGGTTTGACGACAACACCGATCCCGCGTGTAGACCTCTGCGTCGGGCAAGGCACCACCGACCAGGCGCCATGCCTGTATCGCTCAATGGTCTGCTTTATCCTGCAAGGCGCCAAACGCGTCGCGATCAACGACCAGCTGCTGAGCTACGACAGTAAACACTATCTCATCAGCGCTCTGGACCTGCCTTTGAGCGGGCAAATCCTCGATGCCGAAGGGGGCGAGCCCTATGTGGCGGTTTCGCTGGTGCTGGACCCCGCCTTGCTGGCGGACCTGGCGGCGAACATGCCTTCGATTCGCGAGAGCGAACAAAAAGGCATCGGCATCACGATCAACCCGATGAGTGCTTCACTGCGCGACACGTTGCTGCGTTTGTTGGCCTTGCTCGACACGCCGGACGATATCTCGGTGCTCGGGCCGCTGGTCGAGCGGGAATTGCTTTACCGTCTTCTGCGGGGCCCTCAGGGCCGGTTGCTGCGACAGATTGCTCAACCCGACGGTGCCTTGGCCAGCATCCGCCGCGCCGTCGCCTGGATCCGAGATAACTACACCGCCCAACTGCGTATCGAGGCGTTGTGCGAGGCTAGTGGCATGAGCCGGGCAAGCCTGCATCGGCACTTTCTGTCGATGACAGGCCTCAGCCCTCTGCGCTATCAGAAACAGCTTCGATTGCAGGAAGCTCGCCAGCTGTTGCTGGCCGGCGAGCATCGGGCCTCTGACGTGGCGTTTGCAGTGGGGTATGAAAGTGCGTCGCAGTTTAGCCGCGAGTATCTACGCCAGTTTGGTGCATCGCCGGCGCGTGATGTTCGGGAGATACGGCAGGCGATTGGTGACCCGGCGGTCGTTTTTCCGCGATCCAGCTTGGTATTGCCCGATATCACCCCATAACTATCCCCATATCCACCAAGCGCAAGGACACACCATGACCAACCCAACCGAAACCGCCATCCTCGCCGGCGGCTGCTTCTGGGGCATGCAGGACCTGCTGCGACGCTACCCCGGCGTGCTGCACACGCGCGTCGGCTACACCGGCGGCGATGTGCCGAATGCCACCTACCGCAACCATGGCAACCATGCCGAAGCGATTGAAATCGTGTTTGACCCGGCGGTGATTTCCTACCGGCAGATCCTTGAGTTCTTTTTCCAGATCCATGACCCCAGCACGCCGAATCGGCAAGGCAATGATCTGGGGCCAAGCTATCGTTCGGCGATTTACTACCTGAGCGAGCAGCAACGGGAGATTGCCGAAGACACCGCGGCTGACGTGGATGCTTCCCAGCTATGGCCGGGGCCTGTGGTTACGCAGATAGAGCCTGCAAGGGAGTTCTGGGAGGCGGAGCCGGAGCATCAGGATTACCTGGAGCGGATACCCAACGGGTATACCTGCCACTTCATTCGGCCGAATTGGACATTGCCCAAGCGGAGCTAAGCGTGAGTAGCTCTGGGGAGAGGCCGTGAACTCCGTGGTGAGCAGGCTTGTCCTGCGCTGGGCTGCGGAGCGGCCCCACACCCAGGCACCTCGGAGTGTCAGCTGAAATCACATCGCCTGGAATGGGGCTGCTCCGCAGCCCAGCGCAGGGCAAGCCCGCTCACCACAGCGAGCCCGCTCACAGGGTTATGCGTTAGCCTTTAAGACTTGTGTGGATACGTGTGTCTATCGGAGCAAGTCGAATCGTCGCTCCGCCCCTTCCACATTTATCCGCTCTACCTGAAGGCTTCAGCGCACCAGGCAAGGCTGCTTGTTGTTAAACCCCCACCCCGGAATCAAGAACTGCATCGCCACGCTGTCATCCCGCGCGCCCAGGCCCATGCCTTTGTACAGTTCATGGGCGTGGGCCACGGCGTCCATGTCGATGTCTACCCCCAGGCCGGGCCGGGTCGGCACCTTCACATAACCCCCTTCGATTTTCAGCGGCTCGCGGGTCAGGCGTTGGCCGTCCTGCCAGATCCAGTGGGTGTCGATAGCGGTGATGTCGCCCGGTGCGGCGGCGGCCACTTGGGTGAACATCGCCAGGGAAATATCGAAGTGGTTGTTGGAGTGCGAACCCCAGGTCAGGCCCCATTCGTGGCACATCTGCGCCACGCGCACCGAGCCTTGCATCGTCCAGAAGTGCGGGTCGGCCAGGGGGATGTCCACCGATTGCAGCTGGATCGCGTGGCCCATCTGGCGCCAGTCGGTGGCGATCATGTTGGTGGCGGTCTTGAGCCCGGTGGCGCGGCGGAATTCGGCCATGACTTCGCGGCCTGAGTAACCGTTTTCGGCACCGCAGGGGTCTTCGGCATAGGCCAGTACGTGGTGCTGGTCGCGGCACAGGCGGATGGCTTCTTTCAACGACCAGGCGCCGTTGGGGTCGAGGGTGATGCGCGCCTCGGGGAAGCGTTCGGCCAGTGCGGTGACCGCTTCGATTTCGGCATCGCCGCTTAGCACGCCGCCCTTGAGCTTGAAGTCATTGAAGCCATATTTGGCCTGGGCCGCCTCGGCCAGGTGCACCACCGCCTCGGCGGTCAGGGCGGTTTCATGGCGTAGGCGGAACCACGCATCGTCGCTGTCGGCCTCGTTGCGATAGGCCAGGTCGGTGGCCTTACGGTCGCCGACGTAGAACAGATAGCCCAGCATTTTCACCGCATCGCGCTGCTGGCCTTCGCCGAGCAGTGCGGCCACCGGCACTTCGAGAAACTGCCCCAGCAAGTCGAGCAAGGCGGCTTCCATGGCGGTCACCGCATGGATGGTGATGCGCAGGTCAAAGGTCTGCAGGCCACGCCCGGCGGCATCCCGCGAGGCAAAAGTGCTGCGCATGCGGTTGAGGATGCGCTGGTACTGGCCGATGGGTTGGCCGATCACCAGGCTGCGCGCGTCTTCCAGGGTTTCGCCGATGCGTTCGCCGCCGGGTACTTCGCCGACGCCGGTGTGGCCGCTACTGTCCTTGAGAATCACGATATTGCGCGTAAAGAACGGCCCATGGGCGCCGCTGAGGTTGAGCAGCATGCTGTCGTGGCCGGCCACGGGGATGACCTGAAAGTGAGTGACGATTGGCGTAGTCATGGCAGATTCCTGATTGAGCTTAAAGAGGTTTGCTGAGGGCGGCGCTGGGCACTGTGCCGGGCGCGGTCAAGGTGGACGAGGGCGTGGTCTTGGCGAAGAACACCAGGATCGCCGCCAGTACCGAGGTGCCGGCCAGGCCGCAGAGGCCGCCTTGGATCGAGCCGGTGGTCTGCTCCAGGAACCCAAACGTGGTCGGTGCAACAAAGCCGCCCAGGTTGCCGATGGAGTTGATCAGCGCGATCACCGCCGCGGCGATGCGCACGTCCAGATAGCCCTGGGGGATCGGCCAGAACAGCGAAGACGCCGACTTGAAACCAATCGCCGCGAAGCAGATCGCCACAAAGGCAAAGATCGGCCCGCCGGTGGTGGACATAAACATGCCCGCCGCCGCAATCAACAGCGCCGCCGCGACCCAGGCCTGCTGGAATTTGAACTTGCCCGACAGCGAGGCGAAGGCATACATGGCGATGATCGAGATCAGCCACGGGATCGAGTTAAAGAAACCCACCTGCACATCGCTGAGGTCGCCCATCTTCTTGATGATGCTCGGCAGCCAGAAGGTTGCGGCGTAAATGGTCAGTTGGATGCAGAAGTACAGCGCGCAGAACAACAGAATCTGGCGGTCTTTGAGCAGTTGGCCGAGGGTCGGCTTGACGCTGGTCAGTGCCTCGCGCTCGCGTTGTTCCTGGTCGATGGCGTCCACCAGTGCGTCCTGTTCTTCGCGGTTCATCCATTTGGCGTCGTGGGGCTTGGAATCGAGCCAGAACCACACGAAGAACCCGATGGCCACCGAGGCCAGGCCTTCGATGGCGAACATCCACTGCCAACCGTGCAGGCCAAACCCTTCGATCTGCAGCAGTGCACCCGACAGCGGGCCGGAGATCAGCGAGGCCACCGCCGAGCCGCTGAGGAAAATCGCGATGGCTTTGCCGCGCTCCACACCCGGCAGCCAGCGTGTGAAGTAGTAGATCACCCCTGGGAAGAAACCAGCCTCGGCCACTCCCAGCAGAAAACGCAGAATGTAGAAGTGGGTTTCGTTCTGGATAAACGCCATCAGCGTGGCGACGATGCCCCAGGTGAACATGATGCGGGTCAGCCAGATACGCGCGCCGACCTTTTGCAGCAGCATATTGGAAGGTACTTCGAAGAGGGCATAACCAATGAAAAACAGCCCGGCGCCAAAGCCATAGGCGGCCGCGCCGATGCCTAGGTCATGCTCCATGTGCGTTCGCACGAAGCCGATATTGACCCGGTCGATGTAGTTGAGGATGAACATGATCACGAACAGTGGGAGCACATGGCCCTTCACTTTGCTCACGGCGCGCGCGAGGACCGGACTGCGTTCTGAAGCAACAGCTGCGTGGTTTGAATTGTTCACAATTCAAGACTCCCCCTGATTATTTTTATGCGGGTTTGGATGCTTTGTTGATAGACATCATACAAGTAGTTTTCTTGGGATCGCAATGCACTGCTCGGGATTTGTTCTTATAAAGCCCGCTATCCAGTGGGTTTTTTGGTTATTTATCAGCTTTCATTGGTTTTTTGGCGGTTGTTAAGCCCGGAGTGTGGTCTCTGTCAAAGGACCCTAATAGAGCTTAATGTGTGATGTTGTCATACAAGTAAGAGGGTTTCGGATTCGTGTCACGCCGAACAGGCAGAATGTTAAGCTTCTCCCCAGCCCAACCCCTTGGACCCGTCGCAATGCCCATCCAACCCCCAGCCACCCCGCGCAAACGCTCCACCAACCTGGCTCAAGGCGTGGTCGATGATCTGACCCAGCGCATCCTGCTGGGGCAGTTGAAACCCGGTGAAAAACTGCCGTCCGAATCCACCATCGTTCTCGAACACGGCGTGAGCCGCACGGTGGTGCGTGAAGCCATTTCCAAGCTGCAGGCGTCCGGGCTGGTGGAGACGCGCCACGGCATCGGCACCTTTGTGCTGGAGCCGCGCGCCCAGCAAGGCTTGCGTCTGCATGTGGACACGGTGGCCAGTGTGCGCAACATGCTGGAGCTGCGCCTGGGCCTGGAGGTGCAGGCGGTGGCGTTGGCTGCCGGGCGACGCTCCGATGCGCAACTGGCCCATATGCGCCAGGCCCTGGATGACTATCAGGCGTCCCTGGCCAACAACGACAGTTGTGTGGAAGAAGACAAACGCTTCCACCAACTGATTGCCGAAGCCACCGGCAATACCTTCTTCACCGAGATCATGCAGCACCTGGGCAGCGCCATGATTCCGCGCAGCCTGGTCAAGGGCGCCGAGCGCGGTGGTGCGGACTTCGCCAAACTGGGGCAGTTGGCGCACCTGGAGCATGAGGCGATTTTTAACGCGATCAAGCGTCAGGACGCGGACGCGGCCCGCGCAGCCATGGTGCTGCACCTGACCAATAGCCGGGACCGGTTTTCCGGGGAGTAAGACGCTCGAACGCGCCCATAGGACCCTCAATTGAACGAACACACTTTATCCATGCGTCTGGAGCGCGTGGCGGCGAACGTGCCGTCGGGCGCGCGCCTGGCCGATATCGGCTCGGACCACGCATACCTGCCGGTAGCCTTGTTGCGTCGTGGCGCGATCAGCGCGGCGGTTGCGGGGGAGCTGGCAAGCACGCCGTTCCACGCCGCCCAGCGCACCGTGCGCGATAACGACCTGCAAGCGCACATCAGCGTGCGCCAGGCCAACGGCCTTGCGGCCATCGAGCCCGACGACGGCATTACCGCGATCAGCCTGTGCGGCATGGGCGGCGAGACGATTCGCGACATCCTGGACGGAGGCAAGGCGCGCTTGAGCGGCCGCGAACGCCTGGTTCTGCAACCCAATGGCGGCGAGGCACCGCTGCGCCATTGGTTGATGGATACCGGTTACACGATCCTCAACGAAGAGCTGGTGCACGAAAACCGCTTCTACTACGAAATCATCGTCGCCGAACGCGCCGGTCCGGTGGCCTACAGCGCCGAACAACTGTACTTCGGCCCACTGCAGATGCAGGCACGCAGCCCGGTGTTTTTGGCCAAATGGCAGCGGGCGTTGCGTCTGAAGCAAAAGGTGCTGGCAGGCCTTGAACAGTCGGAGCAGGGCGCTCTACACGGCAAGCAACAACACATCGCCCGGCAAGTGCAATGGATCCGTGAGCTGCTGGGTTAAGCCCCCCTCATCGCGTCTTCAAGTTTGCGCCGTAGGCAGCCGATAGCCTGCCTATGACGGCGGATGGTTGAAGCGTGTGCTTGTCCGAACATCCCCGTGCTTGTCGTCCCCGGCGGTGACACCGTCACTGCCAGGACTGAGTGCTTTCGCCCCATTTTCGAGCACGCTACGGCGCGTTTTTGCACATCGCCTGCCCTGTTTCGGGGCTGTGGCTCAACGGCCCGTATCTTGCTAGTCCCAGAATAATCAATGACATGGCGTTTTGCCGTTAGTCATTTCAAGGTTTCCCCCAGCGCTGCACCGCCTGGGTGGTTTGAGGGAGTAGTCGGACATGCACAGTTTGTTATCACCCGGTATCCGCCTGCTCGGACAGTTTGGTTTCGCGCGAAAATTCCAACTGCTGTTTTTCCTGTTCATGCTGCCCCTGGCGGGTAGCTTGTGGATGATCGGTCAGGATTACCGAGAAAAATTAACCGTGATTTCCAGCGAGCGCTCCGGTGTCCGCCAGTTATTGGCGCTCGATAGCCTGGACGCGCAATTGACCGCCCAGCGCAACCTGGCTGCGCGCTGGAAGGCCGTGGACCTGCTGCGCGAGCCCACACCCGCCGCGAAGGCTGCCATGGCCGCCCTGGATGCCAACTACGGGCCGATCCAACAAAGCCTGCAAACCTTGGGTGAAACACTCAAGGCGCAGGACGTCAGCGCGGACATTCAGGCACGCTTTGACACCTTGCAAAGCGCGGTCAAGGGCCTGGACAGCCAATCCCTGCGCACCGTCGGCTGGTGGCCGGACGGCTACGACCGCTTCACGTCGGCGCTCGGTGCCATGCAGGCATTGCGCGAGCAGATCGCGTTGGATACCGGCCTGATCCTCGACCCCTGGTTGGAAACCTACCTGACGATGCAAATCGCCACGCAGCAGACGCCCGACCTGATCGAGCGCATCGGCCGCATGGCGGGTATCGGCCAGTCGTCCATCGCGTCGGGGCAGTTCACCTTGCAGAGCCGCTTGCAGATGCGTGACCTGCGCAGCCGCATCGGTGATGCGCGGGATCAACTGATCAAGGCCGCCGTATCGCTCAAGGCCAAGCCCTACGCGGGTATGGAGCCGTGGACCGCGCAGTACGACAACAGCCTGCAGGTGCTGGATAACGAACTCAAAGTGCTGGACGACGGCGTGTTCGGCGGCACGATCAAACTCGACACCGCCGCTTTCGAGCGCAGTGTCGACGCCATGCTGAGCAGCCTCGGCGCACTGCGCAACCAGTCGCTCAATTCCCTGGATGCGCGCCTGGCGTATTACCACGATCGCTCACTGCAGCAATTTATCCCGGTGGCGGCGACATTCGGCCTGCTGGCCTTGGCGGCGCTGTACTTGTTTATGAGCTTGCAAGCTTCTATCCGGCGTAGCGCCAGTGGCATCACGACCCTGGCCGAGTCCCTGCGCGACGGCAATCTGTGCGTGGAAGTGGCGGTGCAGGGGCGTGACGAATTGGCGGCGATCAGCACGGCATTGAACGTGGCGGTGATGCAACTGCGCACCAGCCTGCTGGGGGTCAATCACGAAACCCAGCAGCTCGGCTCGGCGGTGATCACCCTCAACACCCAATCGGGTAGCACCCTCAGCGAAGTCGAAGACCAGCAACATCAGATCAGCCAGATCGCCGCCGCCGCCACGCAGTTGGCCGCCACCTCCATGGGGGTCGCCAGAAGTTGCGAAGAGGCCTCCGGCAGCGCCCAGCAAACCCGGCGCATCGCCGAGGACAGCAGCCGCGACAGCGAGCGCACCACGGCCAGCATCCAGCAGCTCAACCAGCGCCTGACCGACACCGCTGCAGCGTTGCAGCAAGTCAGCGATCAGGGCCAGCAGATTCAATCGGTGGTCGACACCATCCGCGGTATCGCCGAGCAGACCAACCTGCTGGCGCTCAATGCCGCCATTGAAGCGGCGCGCGCCGGTGAGCAAGGACGCGGCTTTGCGGTGGTGGCCGATGAAGTGCGCAGCCTGTCCCAACGCACTCAAGCATCCACCGCGCAGATCGCCGGCACGGTAGACAGCCTGCGCGCCACCGTGACCCAGGCCGTCACCCTGATGGGCGCCGCGTGCGAACAAGCACTGAGCGATGCCGAATCGGTCACCGGGCTGGGCGTGCGATTGGGCGAGATCGCCGGCGCGGTGCAGAACGTCACCGACACCTTGGCGCAAATCGCCACGGCGGTAGAGGAACAAGCGACCACGGCGGATGAAGTCAGCGGCAATATCCAACAAGTCGACCAGGCCGCCGGGCGCTTGCTTGACGGCGCCCGCGCGGTGAACCGCGCGGCGGACACCCTGAGCAAGGGCAGCCAGGCGCTGAGCGATAACACGGCGCGGTTCCGCCTGAGCTGAACCGAAGGGGGAGGGGGCTTGCTCCTTCCCCCTTCAAGTGTGCTCAGCCCTGGGGGTCAGTGCGCCGAAGTGCTCAACACCTCGATCCACAATGCCCCTTTGCCCGACGCGGCTTCACCCACGCGGTTCAAGGCACCGCCTGCGTTTACCGCATAGGTGCCGACTTGCTGGCTTTTTTCACCCGTGACCAGCAGCCATTTCCCGTTCGGCGAGAACGCGATGTTGCGCGGCTGTTTTTCTTCGACCGGGTAGTTGTCCAGGAAACGCAGTTCGCCGGTGCCTGTGTTCACCGCAAATGCCGACACCGAACTGCTGGTGCGCTCGCTCATCAACAGCAGCTTGCCATCGGGCGACAAACGCAGGTCGGCCGCCCAGATGCGCGGTGTGGGGTCGTCTTTCAAGTCATTGTTGCGGGCGTCCCGCACTTGGCCGGGCGCCAGGTTCAAGCGCTCGGGTATGCCATTGGCCACGCCGATCCGGGTCAGCGCGCCGCTGCTATGGTCGATGGCGAACGCGGTGACGGTGCCGCTCATTTCGCCCACCACGTACAAAAATTTGCCATCGGCAGAAAACGCCAGGTGCCGAGGCCCGGTATTGGCCGGCACGCTCACGTAGCCGCTGCCGATGGGGCTGAGGGCGCCGGTGTCGGCATCGAAACGGTATTGCAGCACCTGGTCCGTGCCCAGGTTGCCCGCGTAGGCAAAGCGATTGCTCGGGTCGGTGCGCAGGGAGTGCGCGTGCAGGCCGGTCTTGTAGGTGAGGATCGGCTCGGCCTTATCGACAGGCTGCACGCTGAGGGTGTCGGCGCCATACGAGGCGGCGAGCAGGTAACGCCCGGTGCGGTCGGTGGCCAGGTACGCCATGCTTTCGGCCAGCGGCGCTTTGGCTTTTGCGCTCAAGCGTCCGGTGGTGGGGTCAATGTTGAACGCCTGAACCTGGAATGGCTTGACCCGCAACGCGGCATATAAGGTTTTGCCGTCGGGGCTCAGGGCCATCGGGTTGACCTGATCGCCGGCCGCCACCTGACTCACCAGGTTCAATGCGCCGTTGCTTTCGTTCAGGCTGTATTGGGAGATCAGCCCGTCACCGGGGCTGGAGATATAGGCGAAGGTAGCCGCGTTGGCGTGGGCGCTGAGGCCGCAGACGACTGCAGTAGCCAGGAGGAGGGGTGTGTTCACAGGTGATCCTTTATTTTTATGGTTGTGATCAGTCATCGTATGACTGTATCGCAGTTGGAGCAATGCCTGTGTTGATCGACGTCATCAGCGGTGTCGCTGCCCCTGCGGGGAAGGCATGATGAGCGCCATGAACGAAGACCCCTACACGCGCTACTGGCGCTTTCATACTCCCGATCCCGACATCGCCCCACGCGAACAGGCACCGATGCTCGCTGAGGAGCAGGCGTGGGCCTACGAGCGCGCGCGCGGGCAACGCTTTGACTGGCTCACGGTGCTGATGGCGCCGCTGTGTCTGGGCGCGGTCCTACCGTTCCTGGTATTCCTGACGGGTTTGTGGCTATTGAGCGCCACGTTCATGCCGACACTGGCGGTTGATCGCATCGTCGGCAATACCTTTGGCTGGCAAGTGCTGGTGACGCTGATAGTCATCGTGGCCTGGGGGCTGCGTAACTACCTGCGCGACCGCCGCGACCCGGTCATACGCTACTGGGCGGCGATGCCGGGCCAGGGCGTGGTGGAACTGGAGCGCCACAGGCTGGTGGCGGGTACGTGTCTGTGGGTGTCGGACTTCGACCCGGACTGCAACACGCTGACGCAGTGGAAGGATGGCGAGTGGAGCAGTACCCAGAGCAGCGGAGTTGCACAGTGGATCGTGGCCACGACTGCGGCGGGCCACTGGCTGGTGCTCAAGGAAGAATACCCCGGCAATTTCACCTATAACCGCGTCGGACGTATGCCAGCCCTCGACAAACAACTGCACCCCGCCCAGAACCTGGCCGTGGCCTTCGCCCCCCGCACCAACGTGATGCTCGGGCGCCGCTTCGATGGCGAACCGATACCGTTGACCCGCACCACGTACTGGTTGTCGGCCGACGAACACAAGCGCCTGACGGAGCTTGCGCACCACTGGCATTTTTCCCCGCCGGACCGTTACGGCGTCATCAATCCTCAGGATGCAGCGTGGGTACAGCGACTGGTGGACAAGGCGCAGGCCAGCGCAGAGCCGGCCGGCTGATAGGTGTAGTGAGCGGGCTTTAGGCTTGCTGTGGCGAGCGGGCTTGCCCCGCGCTGGGCTGCGAAGCGGCCCCTCATACACACGCCGCGT